>CALHBZ010000276.1 GCA_937930605.1 Streptococcus oralis | reverse complement strand
TTGGGAAACCAGAACCACTCAAGTATGACTATCAAGGAGCTTGGTCACGGCGCATTGATGCAGAAAATCGCTTGATTTATATGATAGATGGAGATAGCGTGGCTTTCTTGTCCTTCAAAGATCACTACTAAGTCTACTGAAAGGTAGGCTTTTTTATTTTAGAAAATTTAGCTAGCAAACTGAAGATAAAATTTTTTGGAAAATGACAGACTTCCTAAGACAAAAAATAAGAAAAGAAATTTAGTATAGCGATTACAATCTTTGTCCTTGAATCCGCTTTATAACTCTTGTTTTGTGGTATAATCATGATAATATAGATTAAAAGGGAGATATATGAGCGATATATGAGAAATATAATGAACAGCATATTTAATACTTTTCTGAATTTCAAACTATTGAAATATTTATTGAAAAGACCATCATGGAGTAGTAATGTTAGAATTGTTGAATGGTACAAAATATTTATAGCCAGTATATGGGTACTGTATCTTGCGCTGGAGATTGAACAATTTAAACGCTTTGCTTTACCTATCTATAAATTTGTATCTAATTATAATTTTTTAAAAGATATTATTTCAATTTTGTATGAGAATCGTGTAATAATATTGTTAGCACTGACTATGCCAACAATACTATTTTGGTTTTTAGACATAATTTTTAAAAAAGTTAGTTATAAGAAACTGGACCCAGAGCTATTTCCAGAATATGACTTGGATGACTATCCTTATCAAACTCATTTGGTGGAGTTTTTAAATAGTCCAGACTCTATTCATAATGTCTTCTGGCTGGATGGTTCTTGGGGGAGTGGGAAAACATTTTTTATAAAGACGTTTTTTGAAAATCAAATTTATAAAAAGAAAGAAATCTACTATATTTCCTGCTTTGGGATAAAAACAAGAGAGCAAGCCGAGAAAATATTGATCAATGAAATAGAAAAACAATCCATACTCGGAAATTTGGACTTTATTCCACTTATTGGAGGAGTTTTTAAATGGTTCTTTAAAACAGTTGGAACGGATTTGATGAAGCGAGATTCTATCATTATTTTTGATGATTTTGAACGGGTTTCATATGCAGAAACATCAGATAACCCTTCAGATTATAATGATTTATTGGGTTATATTGACTATCTTTCTGAGAATAAAAGATTTAAAATTATTGTAATTTTAAATAGTGAGGAAATAAAATCAACAAAGAAAAATCTAATTGATAATAAATTTAAGCTAAATCATAATCGAATGGTATCTACAGAAGAAGTTATTGATAACATTTTGAAAAAGAGTAATTTGAGAGATGATGACCTTGGGAAAATTTTATCACTAATTTATAAAATTTATTATGTAGATATTGATGAGAGACTTGTACAAGATAAGAATAAAAGAAAAAAAGTAGAGAAATTAAGCTTGAGATCATTTCAAAAAAGTTTAGAAGAAATATCCATGATAACCGAAGATGATAAAATGATAATTTATATTTTGGATTGTATAAATGGATGGGGAATAACTGAGAATATCCTCGAGTCACTTTTAAAATCTTTTGCTCTAGAACCTAAAGATTACTATCTTTATTTTGAAATAATTCTAAAACTTCCCAAATATCTTCCCAAATATTATGACAATTTCGATACAAAAATGGAAAAGGATTCGATTGAGCAGAATATTGAGCAGAATATGAAGAAAAATGAGCATATAAGTTTTCAGAAAAAAGCACAATATTTTCTTGAGTTGCTACAATATTTGTGGAGAGTTGGGAAAACAAATAAAAAATTCAGAAATTTAGGTGTGTTGGAAAATTCCGATCAGAGAATTTACTCGTTTTATACACCTAACGAGTTAGAAAAAGTTTTAATTGAAATTTATTATGATATTCTGAATAATAATACCAAAAACAATTATCAAATTGATGAAATAGATACTTTGAAATCAAATGAAGAATATCAATATTTTATTAAGAATCGCCTTGTTCCAAAGTTAAAAACGGAAATTACAATTAATGATATTCCATTAGAACATTTTGCTAAATATGATAATCTATTCAGAAATTTATATGTCTAAAATTCACACAAAACTCTTCAATTTGGGTTTGTGAAAATCGGTTTTTTATGATAGAATATTAAGGAATGTATGTCATTCGATAAACAAATTTAATGAGGTAAAAACATGGAAATCATGACCATTGCGATTGTTGTTTTTGCCGTCATCATTGGTTTAGTCATTGGATATGTCAGCATCTCAGCTAAGATGAAATCATCACAAGAGGCTGCAGAGTTGATGCTTCTAAATGCTGAACAAGAAGCAACTAATTTACGAGGACAAGCTGAGCGCGAAGCGGATTTATTGCTAAATGAAGCCAAGAGCGAAAGCAAGTCTCTTAAAAAAGAAGCACTATTGGAGGCCAAAGAGGAAGCCAGAAAATACCGTGAAGAAGTGGACGCTGAATTTAAGTCAGAACGTCAGGAGCTCAAGCAAATTGAAAGTCGTTTGACGGAGAGAGCTGCGAGCCTTGACCGCAAAGACGACAATTTGACGAACAAAGAAAAAACACTTGAACAAAAAGAACAAAGTATTTCTGATAGAGCAAAAAACCTTGATGCACGTGAAGAGCAATTAGAGGAAGTCGAAAGACAAAAAGAAGCTGAACTTGAACGTATCGGTTCCCTTTCCCAAACTGAGGCTCGAGATATTATCTTGGCTCAGACAGAGGAAAACTTGACCAAGGAAATTGCTAGTCGCATTCGTGAGGCTGAGCAAGAAGTCAAGGAACGTTCAGACAAGATTGCAAAAGATATCTTGGTTCAGGCTATGCAGCGTATCGCTGGTGACTATGTGGCAGAGTCAACAAACTCTACAGTCCACCTACCAGACGATACCATGAAGGGACGCATTATCGGTCGTGAAGGACGCAATATTCGTACCTTTGAAAGTTTGACAGGGGTCGATGTGATTATCGACGATACGCCAGAAGTGGTAACCTTGTCAGGATTTGATCCGATTCGTCGTGAAATTGCTCGTATGACCATGGAAATGTTGCTCAAAGATGGCCGTATCCACCCAGCTCGTATCGAGGAGTTGGTGGAGAAAAACCGTCAAGAGATTGACAATAAAATCCGTGAATACGGTGAGGCTGCTGCCTATGAGATTGGTGCGCCAAACCTCCATCCAGACTTGATGAAGATTATGGGACGTTTGCAGTTCCGTACCTCATATGGACAAAATGTCTTGCGTCATTCGATTGAGGTTGCTAAGTTATCTGGTATCATCGCGAGTGAACTTGGTGAAAATGCAGCTCTTGCCCGTCGTGCTGGATTCCTTCACGACATCGGGAAAGCAATTGACCGCGAGGTTGAAGGTAGCCACGTTGAGATTGGTACGGAGTTGGCTCGTAAGTACAAGGAACACCCAGTAGTGGTGAATACGATTGCTAGCCACCACGGCGATGTCGAAGCTGAAAGCGTCATTGCAGTGATCGTTGCTGCAGCAGATGCCTTGAGTGCAGCGCGTCCAGGTGCTCGTAGTGAATCTCTTGAAAGCTATATCAAGCGTCTCCATGATTTGGAAGAAATCGCCAATGGCTTTGAAGGCGTGCAAAATAGCTTTGCCCTTCAAGCAGGACGTGAGATCCGTATCATGGTTAATCCAGGACAAATCAAAGACGACAAAGTCACAATCTTGGCTCACAAAGTTCGTGAGAAAATTGAAAACAACCTCGATTACCCAGGAAATATCAAGGTAACCGTGATCCGCGAACTTCGTGCAGTAGATTATGCTAAATAAATAAGAAAGAGCAGTTGAAATATTACTGCTTTTTTGTTACACTAGATAGAAAGACTGTAGAAGGATAACTGACCTTATCATCAGTATCCGAGAGAAATTTTACTTTATTTCACAGACTAACTAAAGGAGACATAATGGCAGACCGAGGTTTGCTAATCGTTTTTTCTGGTCCTTCAGGAGTTGGGAAAGGAACGGTTAGAAGAGAGATTTTTGAGAGTTCTGAGAATCAATTTCAATACTCTGTATCGATGACGACGCGTGCGCAACGTCCTGGTGAAGTGGACGGGGTGGACTATTTCTTCCGTACTCGTGAAGAGTTTGAAGAGCTGATCCGTCAAGGTCAGATGTTGGAATATGCAGAATATGTCGGTAACTATTATGGAACTCCTCTGACCTATGTCAACGAAACTCTGGACAAGGGAATCGATGTCTTTCTTGAGATTGAAGTGCAGGGAGCCCTTCAGGTTAAGAAAAAGGTTCCAGATGCTGTCTTTATCTTTCTAACGCCACCAGATTTGGATGAATTGCAAGATCGTTTAGTAGGTCGTGGAACAGATAGCGCTGAAGTGATTGCCCAACGAATCGAAAAAGCCAAGGAAGAAATTGCCCTCATGCGTGAGTATGATTATGCCATTGTCAACGATCAGGTGCCCCTCGCTGCTGAACGTGTCAAGCGTGTGATCGAAGCAGAACACTTCCGTGTGGACCGTGTTATTGGTCACTACCAGGAGATGTTGCCAAAATCTCCAACTACTCGATAAACTATAGGAAACAGGTACAAGCAAATGATGTTAAAACCCTCTATCGATACCTTGCTGGACAAGGTACCATCAAAATATTCACTCGTAATCTTGGAAGCAAAACGTGCCCACGAACTAGAAGCAGGTGCGCCAGCTACTCAAGAGTTTAAGTCCGAAAAATCAACTCTTCGCGCTTTGGAAGAAATCGAGTCAGGAAACGTTACGATTCACCCAGATCCAGAAGGAAAACGTGAAGCGGTTCGTCTCCGTATCGAAGAAGAAAAACGCCGCAAAGAAGAAGAAGAAAAGAAAATCAAAGAGCAAATCGCTAAAGAAAAAGAAGATGGTGAAAAAATTTAAGGTTGGGGGGACTCAATCTTATTTTTTCTATTGCAAGAATTTGCTGACAAGAAGGAGGTGAGAAAATGGCGATCGCAAAGATTATCGTGGATGTTCCCTTGATGCAGACGGACCAGCCCTATAGTTACAAGGTCCCAGAGGAATTTGTAGACATGCTGGAAGTTGGTATGCGGGTCCATGTCCCCTTCGGCAAGGGCAATCGTTTGATCCAAGGGATTGTGTTGGGCTTGGAGTCCCAGTCGGGTGAAGAAGTGGCTGATCAGGACTTGAAAGAGATTGCAGAAGTTCTAGACTTTTCTCCCGTCTTGACTCAGGAGCAACTCTGGCTGGCTGAGGAGCTTCGTAAGTCAGTCTTTTCTTACAAGATCTCCATTCTAAAAGCCATGCTTCCAGGATTTTTAAACTCCAGTTATGATAAGATTCTCTATCCTTTAGAAGGCCTAAGTCAGGCAGACAAAGAGCGCTTGTTTGATTCTGAAGATTCACTTGCCTTTTCTTCTCTAGATTTAGCCAAACAGGCAGAAATGATGCGCTTGACCAGAAAAGGGTTGCTCCGCTTAGAATACCAGGCAGTCGATCAGAAGAAGGTCAAGACCCAGTCTTGGTATGAGGTTCATGTCGAGCGATTAGAAGGAATTGAGATTTCTGCGCGTGCTAAGAAAAAGGCAGAGCTAAGAGACTATTTGCTTGCTCATGCGGGAAGTGCTCCTCTGGCTAACTTGTTAGAGTCCTATTCGAGAGACCAAGTCAACTTCTTTGTGGAGCAAGGAGCTCTAACCCTAGTTCAAAAGGAAGTGCAACGCTCGGCTGCTTATTTCGAAGGCATTGAAGCAAGCACACCTTTGGAGCTGAACCCAGAGCAAAGACAAGCTCGCGATGCCGTGGTTAGTGCTATTGGCAGTCAGCAACCTCCTTTCCTCCTTCAAGGGATTACAGGAAGTGGGAAGACCGAGGTTTACTTGCAGATTATCCAAGGAGCCTTGGACAAGGGCAAGACGGCCATTTTGCTGGTACCTGAGATTTCCCTAACTCCGCAGATGACAGAGCGTTTCATTGCTCGTTTTGGTGAGAAAGTCGCGATTCTCCACTCAGGCCTGTCAAATGGTGAAAAGTACGACGAATGGCGCAAGGTCGAGCGTGGAGATGCTCAAGTTGTGGTTGGCGCCAGATCGGCTATCTTTGCTCCACTAAAAAATCTCGGTGTCATGATCATCGATGAAGAGCATGAAGCTAGCTATAAACAAGACAGCAATCCGCGTTATCATGCTAGAGAGGTCGCCATTCTACGGGCCCTGTACAATCAAGCAGCTCTGGTCCTTGGTTCAGCGACACCGAGCTTAGAGAGCCGAGCGCGGGCTGGAAAAGGTGTCTATCAACACTTACGTCTGACCCAACGGGCCAATCCTTTGGCTACGATACCCGAGGTTCAAGTGATTGACTTTCGGGACTTTATCGGACAAAATGACACATCAAACTTTACCCCTCCTTTGCTAGAAGCGATTCAAGACCGCCTGGATAAAAAAGAACAGGTAGTCCTCATGCTCAACCGTCGGGGTTATTCTAGCTTTGTTATGTGTCGGGAGTGTGGGACGGTGGATACTTGTCCCAACTGTGATATTTCTTTGACTCTCCACATGGATACTAAGACCATGAACTGCCATTACTGTGGCTTTTCTAAGGGAATTCCTCATGTCTGTCCCAACTGTCAGAGTCGTAGCATTCGCTACTACGGTACGGGAACTCAGAAGGCTTATGACGAGCTAGCAGAGCTTTTTCCTCAGGCCCGCATTCTGCGGATGGATGTGGATACGACCCGTAGGAAAGGTAGTCACCAAGCTCTTCTTGACCAGTTTGGCCGAGGGGAAGCAGATATCTTGTTGGGAACTCAGATGATTGCCAAGGGCTTGGATTTTCCAAATGTGACTCTAGTCGGAGTTCTTAATGCAGATACGGCCTTGAATTTACCTGATTTCCGTTCTTCTGAGAGAACCTTCCAACTCTTAACTCAGGTGGCTGGTCGGGCAGGTCGTGCGGAAAAGGCTGGGCAGGTCTTGATCCAGTCTTACAATCCGGAACACTATGCCATTCGTTTTGCAAAAGATCAGGACTATGAAGGTTTTTATGCCTATGAAATGAGTATCAGGCGCCAACTCGGCTATCCGCCTTATTATTTCACTATTGGGATTACCCTCTCTCACAAGAAAGAAGAAGAGGTTGTCAAACGTGCCTATGAAGTCATGGGAATTTTACGATCAGGTTTATCGGAAACTAGTAAAATCCTTGGACCAACACCAAAACCCATTGCCCGTACCCACAACCTTTATCATTACCAGATTTTGATTAAATACCGTTTAGAAGATGAGCTGGGTTCAACCCTCAATCAGGTCTTGGCCTTGACTCAAGAACGTGAAAATAGCGAGCTTCGTCTCAGTATTGACCACGAACCGCAGCAATTTTTATAAGAAGGAGAAGAAATGACAAAACTAATCTTTATGGGGACCCCTGATTTTTCAGCGACAGTTTTGAAGGGTTTGTTATCAGATGATCGTTACGAGATTCTAGCTGTTGTGACCCAACCAGACCGCGCTGTCGGCCGTAAAAAAGTGATCCAAGAAACCCCTGTCAAGCAGGCTGCCAAAGAAGCGGGTCTTCCTATCTACCAACCTGAAAAATTATCTGGAAGCCCAGAGCTGGAAGCTATTATGAATTTAGGAGCGGATGGGATTGTGACCGCTGCTTTTGGACAATTTCTCCCAAGTAAACTTCTTGATAGCATGGACTTTGCGGTCAATGTTCACGCCTCCCTCCTTCCCAAACACCGTGGCGGTGCCCCCATTCATTATGCCTTGATTCAAGGGGATGAGGAAACTGGTGTGACCATTATGGAAATGGTTAAAGAAATGGATGCGGGAGATATGATTTCCCGCCGCAGTATTCCCATCACAGATGAGGACAATGTCGGTACCTTGTTTGAAAAATTGGCGATAGTTGGTCGAGATTTGCTTTTGGATACTTTGCCTGCCTATATTGCTGGGGAAATTAAACCTGAACCGCAGGATCCAAGTCAGGTTACTTTCTCGCCAAATATCAAGCCAGAGGAAGAAAAACTGGATTGGACTAAAACCAATCGCCAACTCTTTAACCAAATTCGTGGGATGAATCCTTGGCCCGTTGCCCATACTTTTCTCAAAGGCGACCGCTTCAAGATTTATGAAGCCCTCCCAGTAGAAGGTCAGGGAAATCCAGGTGAGATCCTCTCTATTGGCAAGAAGGAATTGATCGTTGCAACGGCAGACGGAGCTCTATCTCTCAAGCAAGTGCAGCCAGCAGGTAAGCCTAAGATGGACATTGCATCCTTCCTCAACGGAGTTGGACGAACATTGACTGTAGGAGAACGATTTGGTGACTAAAGTAGAAACGGCTAGAAATCTAGCTCTAGCAGTGCTAGAGGATGTTTTTGTCAACCAAGCATATTCCAATATTGCTTTAAATAAACACCTCAAAGGCAGTCAACTCTCAGCAGCAGACAAGGGTTTGGTGACAGAGATTGTTTACGGAACGGTAGCCCGCAAACTCACCTTAGAATGGTATCTGTCCCACTTTATCCAAGACCGAGATAAGCTAGATAACTGGCTCTATGTTCTTCTTCTCATGAGCGCCTATCAACTCTGTTATCTGGACAAGGTGCCTGACCATGCTGTGGTCAATGAAGCAGTGGAACTAGCCAAAGCCCGTAAAAAAGGCAGTGAAAAATTGGTCAACGCTGTCCTTCGTCGTATTTTGCGAGAAGGCTGGCCAGATATTACCAATATCAAACGCAAAAACAAGCGTGATTCCATTGCCTATTCTCTCCCAGTTTGGTTGGTATCTAAACTCAAGGAAGAATACGGTGAAGGGCGAGCCCAAGCCATTTTTGACAGTCTCTTGGTGCGTAACAAAGCCAGCATCCGAGTGACCGACTTGAGCCGAAAAGAGGAAATCAAGGCCGTGTTAGAGGCGAGTGATTCACCTTTGGCGGCTTCTGGTTTGGTCAAGGAACAGGGCCACTTTGCGGGACATGATTTGTTTTTAGAGGGTGCTATTACCATCCAAGACGAGTCCAGTCAACTGGTTGCTCCGACTCTTGATCTACAAGGGGATGAAGAGGTCCTAGATGCCTGTGCCGCTCCGGGTGGGAAAACAGCTCATATGGCTTCTTACCTCACATCTGGAAAGGTTACGGCTTTGGATCTTTATGATCACAAGTTGGACTTGATCCAAGAAAACGCCCAACGTTTGGGTGTGGCGGATCGGGTTCAGACACAAAAATTGGACGCCAGAAAAGTACATGAATTTTTCGGTCGGGACTCATTTGACAAGATTTTAGTAGATGCTCCTTGTTCTGGAATTGGACTTTTGCGCCGCAAACCAGATATCAAATACAACAAAGAAACAGCGGATTTCGCATCATTACAGCAAATTCAGCTGGAAATATTAGGTAATGTTTGTCAAACCTTACGAAAAGGTGGTATAATAACGTATAGTACCTGTACTATTGTCTCAGAGGAGAACTTTCAAGTTGTTGAAGCTTTTTTAGAAAGTTATCCAGAGTTTGAACAGGTAAAACTAGAACACGAATGCAAGGATATCTTGAAAGATGGCTGCATCTTGATCACCCCTGAACTATACGGAAGTGATGGATTCTTCATTAGCCAATTTCGCAAGATATCAGATTAGGAAGGAACTGACACAATGGAAATAGCATTATTAACAGATGTTGGTCAGAAACGAACAAATAACCAAGACTATGTCAATCACTTTGTCAACCGAGCAGGACGCACCATGATCATCTTGGCTGATGGGATGGGAGGACACCGTGCAGGAAATATCGCTAGTGAGATGGCGGTAACAGACCTAGGCGTGGCTTGGGTTGATACCCAAATTGACACGGTCAATGAAGTTCGTGAATGGTTTGCCCACTACCTAGAAATTGAAAATCAAAAAATTCATCAACTTGGTCGCGATGAGGCTTATAAAGGAATGGGGACAACCCTTGAAGCAGTGGCCATTATTGGAAATCAGGCCATCTATGCTCACATCGGAGATTCTCGTATTGGTTTGATTCGTGGTGAAGAGTATCATCAGTTGACGAGTGATCATTCCTTGGTTAATGCTTTGTTGAAAGCTGGCCAATTGACCCCAGAAGAAGCTGAAACACACCCACAGAAAAATATCATTACTCAATCTATCGGACAAAAAGATGAAATTCAACCAGATTTTGGTATGGTTAGCCTAGAGCCGGGAGACTATCTCTTGCTCAATAGTGATGGTTTGACTAATATGATTTCAGGTAGTGAGATTTACGATATTGTAACCAGTGATATTTCCTTGGAAGACAAGGTGGCAACCTTAATTCGTTTTGCCAACAATGCAGGTGGTTTAGATAATATTACAGTTGCCCTTGTTTACATGAACGAGGAGGCTATAGAATGATCCAAATCGGCAAAATTTTTGCCGGACGGTATCGGATTCTAAAACAGATTGGTCGAGGAGGCATGGCAGATGTCTATTTGGCCAAGGATTTGATCTTGGATGGGGAAGAGGTAGCTGTCAAGGTTCTGAGGACCAACTACCAAACTGACCCAATAGCTGTAGCGCGCTTTCAGAGAGAAGCGAGAGCTATGGCAGATCTAGACCATCCTCATATCGTTCGGATAACAGATATCGGTGAAGAAGACGGTCAACAATACCTAGCGATGGAGTATGTGGCTGGCCTTGACCTTAAACGTTATATCAAAGAAAATTACCCTCTTTCAAATGAGGAAGCAGTCCGTATTATGGGACAGATTCTCTTGGCCATGCGTTTGGCGCATGCTCGCGGGATCGTTCACAGGGATTTGAAACCTCAAAATATCCTTTTGACCCCAGATGGTACTGCCAAGGTCACGGACTTTGGGATTGCAGTAGCCTTTGCAGAGACCAGTCTGACTCAGACCAATTCTATGCTAGGATCTGTTCATTACCTGTCACCTGAGCAAGCGCGTGGCTCAAAAGCGACTCTCCAGAGTGATATCTATGCCATGGGGATTATTTTCTATGAAATGCTGACTGGTCATATCCCTTACGATGGGGATAGTGCGGTTACGATTGCTCTCCAGCATTTTCAAAAACCACTTCCATCAGTCATTGCTGAAAATCCATCTGTCCCACAGGCTTTAGAAAATGTTGTCATCAAGGCGACTGCCAAGAAGTTGACGGATCGTTATCAGTCTGTTTCAGAGATGTATATGGATCTGTCGAGTAGTTTGTCTTACAATCGCCGAAATGAACCGAAATTGGTCTTTGATGATGCAAACAAGGCAGACACTAAAACTCTACCGAAAGTGTCTCAGAGCACTTTGACTTCAATTCCTAAAGCACAACCGCAAGTGGAGAAGCCACAAGCGAAACAGCCAGTACAGCAGGTGGCCAATGATACGCCTCCAAAGCAAAAGTCAACTAAGAAACGTAAGTTTATGGCTCGTTATATGATTTTAGTGGCCAGTGTCTTATTGGTTGCCGCTTCTCTCATTTGGATTTTTTCTAAAACTCCGGCAACGATTGCCATTCCTGACGTGGCTGGACAAACCGTTGCAGAGGCCAAAGAAACCCTTAAAAAGTCCAATTTTGAAGCAGGCGAGGAAAAATCAGAGGCCAGTGAGACGGTGGCTGAAGGCCGAGTCATTCGAACAGATCCAGAAGCTGGAAGTGGTCGAAAAGAGGGAAGCAAGGTAAATCTAATCGTTTCATCAGGCAAGCAATCCTTCCAGCTGAGTAACTATGTGGGACGTAAGTCCTCGGATGTTATTGCAGAACTCAAAGAGAAAAAGGTTCCGGAAAATCTCATCAAGATTGAGGAAGAGGAATCTAGCGAAGGAGAAGAGGGAACTGTTTTAAGGCAAACACCAGCTGCAGGAAGTACTTATGATTTGACCAAGGCAACCAGTATTGTTTTGACGGTTGCTAAGAAAGTGACCAGCGTTTCGATGCCAAGTTATATTGGATCAAGTCTCGAATTTACTAAGAACAATTTGATTCAAATTGTTGGTGTAAAAGAAGCTAATATCGAAGTTGTGGAAGTATCGACTGCTCCTGAAGGAACTACTGCAGGAACAGTTGTTAGTCAGGATCCTAAACCTGGTGAAAAGGTGGATCTTAATAAAACACGTATTAAGATTTCGATTTATAAACCGAAACCAGCTCCTTCATCATCCTCATCATCAAGTTCATCCCAACGTGAGAATCAAGGAACAGATACAACACCAACACAGGGAAACCATCAAGGTAATAACCCGTCCACTAATCCATCAAGTGGAGAGAGAACACAAGTTCCAACACAAGACTAGATGAATCTTTGTCATGATTTCATGACAAAGATTTTTTTTCACAAGATTTTGTGATAA
>CALHBZ010000275.1 GCA_937930605.1 Streptococcus oralis | reverse complement strand
ACTCTTTACCATTTTGAACCGTATGAGTCGCAGCCATTTGAACATAAACATCTGGTACATCGTAGCGATCAACGTTATTATCCCAAGTTAGACCACCATCATGACTCGTTGCAACCTGTAGATCTCCTGTCAATCCACGCATAAAGAGTTTGAGATCCCCATTGTTTAACTGAACAACTGAAGCCTCGGTATTTTGAGCATAATAATTGTTCATGGTGCTTGAATCAACCACGGTACCATCATAAAGTTTACGATTATCATTGACACCACCACCCATATGCCATGTTTTACCATGATCGTCAGAGTAGATGATTCGAGATGATTGGGAACCATTGAGGTGGTTGGTACGGTTAGTCGTATAGACAGGAACGACAATCCGACCTTTATGTGGTCCAGTACGAAGGGTAATCCCCACTCCAGGACCTACACCTAAGAATTTCATCCAATCGGCTTTGACCATCGGAGTAATATCTTGAGGCGCTGACCAAGTCTTCCCGTCGTCATCACTGTAGGACATCCATAGATAGCTATCCTTGGCAATCCTAAATGGAGAAGTTTTGTTTGTTGTGAAGTAGATATTGCCTAGTAGCTGGTTCCCCTTGTATAGATCACCTTTATCGCTATAGGATGGTTTAACAGGATCTACAACAACACGGTAGTCTGTCGCCTTGCCATCTGGAGTGTATACGGTACCATTTTCTCGAATGGTATAAGCTCCCTTTTCTCCTTCACGGTAGAGGATTTGATAGGTTTTTCCATCGATTTCTTTGTAGGCTTCTTCTTTTTGCGAAGACATTCCAAAGATTCCCTTCCCTTCTGGGAACATGTCATAAATGGCAAAGATGCGTTTGGTTTCAGGATCTTGAGTCAAGGTCATATCGATATTCACTGGTGAACCGATCGATGGGTCAGAAGCCTTTGGATTGTCACGTAAGTTGGTAATGGTTACTCGGTCTCCCCAAGTTTTACCATTGTCTTCACTACGTCTGATGACCATACCGATATCACCCCAGTCACTCGAATGGAGACGGCGTTCATCCGCACCTGCGATCAAAGTTCCTTTATCTGTCTTGAGCAGAGCTGGAATACGATAACTCTTGATTCCATCTTTATTTGGTTTATTGTTCATTCCGCCTTCAAAGACGTCTTCTTTCTCTGAGATTTTCGCACCTTCTGGAAGTTTCTTCTCCAAATCACCTCTTTCAAATAGTTGACTTCTCGTCTGAACCTCTTCTGGGCTTAAGGCACGATCATAGACGGTTAGATTTCGAACTTGTAGATTGCTTCCCCAAACTGTATTGCTGCCACGCTTGGTTGCTCCAATTTGAGCATGCGTTACATCTGGCATATCTTTGATGAAATGACCAGATTTCAGACTTGTTCGAGATAATACTCCGTTCACGTAGAGACGCACTCGGCCTTTTGGCAATTCTGCTGTCGGTTTTTCAACTGTGAAAGTCACTGAGTTCCACTGGCCAGGACGTACTTGTAAAGGAGCATCCGTATATTTATCATAGAACTGTTCCCCTTTGGCACCGCGCCCTTCAACCAAAGCTACTTGATTGTAGACTGCCATAGTGAAGTACTCATCTTTTTTGGTAGCACTCGACACAGAAAAGAGATTATAGAATGCTGGAGCTTTGGCATCGGGCTTAAACTCCATGTGAACAGTTGCGTTTTCAAGTTTCTTTAGTTTTTCTAATTCATTTGATAAATCAACTCTCTGACTATTTGACGCATTGGTTTCAACATCTTCTTTTTCTAGGACAGGATTGGCATTTTGCAAATCCCTTGAATAATAATCACGAGGAATAGCATTCGAATCTGTTGATTTTTCCTCTTCTTTTAACGTTGTTTCCGTTGCATTTTCTGTCTTTTCTTCTACCTGCTTCTTGAGCTTATCTTGATCAAGTTCAGTCCCAACTACATTCTTATCAGCATCAGATGCATTTGCTACTACAGCTTCTTTGGGCACTTCTTCTGATGATTGGTCTTTGACTTTTTCCACATTTTCAGTACTTGGCGCTACTACATTTCCCTGTTCTTGTGCTAAGACTGGCGAAACTCCAAATACAACTGTACCAATTAGTACAGAAGCTGTTCCAACTGCAAATTTTCTAATGCCATATCGTCGTTTTCGATCAAAATCCCTATACTTCATTTTCTAACCTTTCATATTATCTATAAATAAAGCGCTTTCTTTTTTTCTTAAAATTTTTAGTTCCTCCAACTAAACAAGG
>CALHBZ010000274.1 GCA_937930605.1 Streptococcus oralis | reverse complement strand
ACATTACTAGTATACCAAAAAAAGACATAATAAATATTACGCCTTTGTTACATTTATATTTCTTTCTTATAGATAAATTTTTTCAAAAACAAATTGAAAAATCGCCATCCATAAAAAGTTCAGAATCATTGACGGGACAAGGCTATAGACGATGAATACTGGCATGGAATCTACAGTCAGTCCCACAGCAAGAGCCAAAAGATAGCTCCCCATATCAAATAGAAAACTGATCACAATAATGGTCAACATCCTTGTCCAACGATTTGTCAAAATCACGCTGTTAAACTTGTGGAGCGAAGCACCAATCAAGATAAACAAAAGCGTGGCAATTCCAATTAAGTGGAAAAAATAAATATCGTAAACCAAACCCACTATACAACAATAGGCTAGATAGAGATACTCCGACACCTCGATTGTCTCAAATAAGAGAAACAAGAATAGAAAATGACTGGCTAAATGAAAGTGGGGGAAGAAGGATCCCACAAATTGACCAATATGAGCATCAATTAGAACAACAACAGGGAGTAAAAAGAAAATACCAACTTGTTTAAACATTCTCATTGTTAATTCCCCACTAACTCTACCACATGAAGATCTTTGGTGTCAGCACTTAACTTTACTGTTACCTCTCGTGTTAGATAATCACTGCTGTGCGTTGTGGCAACAACCTCGCCAACAGGAATATCCTTAACATTGAAGTTTCCGAGCCCCCCTGTAGTCACCTTATCTCCCGCGCTAATGTCGCTGTTACTATTTAATTGACTGATTTTAAGAAGTTCAGATTCCTTGTCATAACCAACGATAATTCCGTAAATTTCAGTAGAGCCATGCAGGATTTTAACGGAAATCTTGTCGGAATTTTCAGTGTTTGTCAATAGGTTTACAGTTGTTGAATGTTCCTCCACCTTTGAAACACTACCAATTAAGCCCCCGTTTGCAATGGCTAACATATTTTCAGAAGCTCCTTTTGAACTTCCCACATCAATTGTTAATTCTTGCTTCCAAGACACTGGAGCTCGCATAATCACATCTGCTGCTATGGTTTTTGTAGCCTGCAATTTTGACTTCATATCCAGCAACTGACGTAGTTGTTCATTTTCAGTTTTTAAACTTTCTGATTGATTAGACTCCACTTCTAGTTGGTAGAGTTGTTTCTTTAGACTCTCGTTTTCATTGTAAGTCTGTGTCAAATGTCCTAAATCTGATTTGAAAGTATCAAACCACTGAAAGGGTTTTTGAACAATTCTATCTACTAATGAAATTCCATCTCCTAGTTTTGTCACAATAGCACTTGAATAAGTTGTCACTAATAGTACGGAAACTGCCAGAACTGTGACAAAAACGATGATTAGATATTTTGATTTTTTAAAACGGTTCATATTCCTACCTTTTTACTAAAGATCTACTACTGTGATTTTTTTATCAATCTTATAAATCCACTAAGATTTTAAGAAAAATAAGAAACAACCCAGCACCAGAATCACAAGAATCGCCAGTGTATCCTTTTGACTCCATCTCAACTGTCTATACTGACTTCTGCCCTTTCCTCCCTGATAACCACGCGCTTCCATGGCTATTGCCAATGAATCTGCACGCTTTAAGCTAGTAGCAAAAAGAGGAATTAAAATCGGAATCATAGCCTTTACTTTTTGAACGATACTGCCTTCGCCAAAGTCAACTCCACGGGCTTTTTGAGCATTCATAATCCGCATTGTGTCATCCATCAAGGTTGGAACAAAACGCAAACTCATTGATAACATGAGACCAATTTCATGAACGGGAACTTTCACACGTTTCAGAGGCGCTAAAAGAGCTTCAACTGCAGCTGCCAAACTCAAAGGCATGGTCGTTAACGTTAGCAAGGTTGAAAAGAAAATAATCAACACAAAACGACAGAAAATAATCCCAGCTTGTTGCAAAGCATAATCTGTTATTCTTATAAAAGAAAACTCAAATAAGACATTTCCACTTGAAATGAAAAAGAGTTGAAATAGAGTCGTAAAAGCAATCAAGAAAAACATGGATTTTAATCCCTGGACAAAAAATGAGAGGGAAACGCCCGACAAAGCGATAAATATACTTGTTGCTACAAAAAGAATGAGATTGGCGAGGGGATTATTAGCCCAAAATACAATCAAAA
>CALHBZ010000273.1 GCA_937930605.1 Streptococcus oralis | reverse complement strand
GAAGACCAAATGGCAAGAGCAAACGTTCCAAAGTACCATACAAGAATGGTGCAAGAACAGGTGCTGTTTCTTGTGAATTCGCAATCCAGATACCAAAGTTGTTGATACCTGTTTGAACAACTGGCCAGAAAGCAGCAAGCACAATTGCTGCAATAGCTGAACGAAGGATGACAACGAATGGGACGAAACGTTTCCCATTAAAGAATGAAAGTGCATCAGGAAGTTTACGGAAGTTGTAGTATTTGTTATAAGCTGTTGCCCCAACAAAACCAGAAATAATCCCTACGAAAACCCCCATGTTGAGCGCTGGCGCCTCAAGAACGCTGATAAAGTAGTCAGCAACCTTGATTGAACCACCAAAGAAGGTAGTAACCATTGCTTCTGGGTTTTTCAACATATCACCCGTAACACCAAAGATAGTACCTGTAATACGGTTAATCAAGATAAAGGCAAGCCCGGCTGCAAATGCACCACCTGCACGTTCTTTTGCCCAGCTTCCCCCAATAGCAAGGGCAAACAAGATATGAAGGTTACCGATAACCCCCCAACCAATTTGCTCAAGGATTCCACCTGTAATCACTAGAGGAGCAAGGTTTGGGTCGATCATCACGATTGATTTCCCGATTGAGATCATCAATCCCGCCGCTGGCATAACGGCGATAACCACCATTAAAGCCTTACCGAATTTCTGCCAAAATTCGAAAGACAAGACATTTTTGAATGTAGCTTTCATCATTCAAATCTCCTTTATTTTATTTAGGCAAACGTTTTACGAAAACGTTTGCACTTATTTATACCTTAATTATACCACTTTAATTTTTTTTGTAAAGGCTTTTATAAAAAAATTTTGACTATTTCTCTCAAATTTTTTAATTGCTCTATTGTAAAATGAAGTGCAACACAAAAGACATGTTCATCTGATATACTAGAGTTGCGAAAAACAGTATAAAGGAAGATGAACATGTCCACAAACTATTCTACCACAAATCAATCATACAAGCACTTATCTGAAGCTGAGCGAGGAGAAATTGAAGCTTATTTAAGCGTAGGACTCAAACCTGCTGAGATTGCTCGTAGACTGGGAAGAAATCGCTCTACCATTACTCGTGAAATGAAGCGAGGTTCTATAACACAAGTGAAACAAGTAAAAGAAGGTTCTGTTTGATCAATCCCAATTTTCCATATGAATTCAGTAGTAGATAGTTGAAATTCCCACCGTAACGCCTTTAGTCTTGACCATCATTTCAGGAGACAACTTTTGGTTATGATAGAGGAGAATCTTTTACTTTAGTTCTTTGGTCAAGGTTGATTCCTTCACAGAGAGCTTCTGATTGGTTTCATAAATCATTTGGGCATAGTCGGCAGAATAAATCTTTTTGAAACGTCCTTTTCCTAGACATTGTAGGAGTGTACCATGCTTGATTTCATTGTGGATGGTCTGAGGAGCTTTTCCAAGGAGAAAGACCATTTCTCTATTTGATTTCCCTTCTAATTTCCATCGTTCGATTAAGCGACGACTGTGGATTGTCAAGTGATTAGCTTTTGTAGTATAATTGATTTGCATCTATGTACCTTTCTTGTCTTTGTGGTGAACAACATGTATAACACAGAGGTGCTTTCTTATGCCTAAATAAGCTTTCATTTGACAACATTGACTAGTTGAACCAGCGCATTGTTAGGAAAGTTGTGGCTAACTTCATTATAGAATTTTCATAATTTTTCAATTCCATTTCCCACTAAGAATGATCTCTATATAAATCTTCTGCTGATGCTACTTCCATCTTGGAATCAAGTGACTGCTTCTGTTAGATTGACCTACCTCCCCCAAAAAAATTAAACAGGAAAATCTAACTTTTGAGGGGCTGTAGCTGACTAGACAAATGATAGAAAAAAAACTTTCCAACCTCTGAAGGAAATATCCCTCCTCACCCAGATTTCACCTAAGATCTAGGCTCAATTTTTTAGCTCTTATCTTCTTATTTCAGTTGACAGAA
>CALHBZ010000272.1 GCA_937930605.1 Streptococcus oralis | reverse complement strand
CAAAGAAACGATTAGAGCCTGCGGTAAAGTTTGATTGGCAAAGGTATTCACTTTTCCTGTTGGGAGTGAATTTGCAAATGCTTCGATGAATAAATTCAAACTGTTCTTTAAGGATTTCTCATCCTCTAGTTGTTTTGATAATTCATGAATCGCAACATTGGCATAACGATAGAGCGTAGAAGAGTTAAATTCGATGGTTCCCAGCATACCTGCACCTGCATTATCCTCTGGAGCTAAATCATCAATAGCAGTAAAGAAATCAAATTCAGTTTGTACAGCATGTGTTGAAATAGCATGGGCAACTTGAGAGGAAGCATCCTCGTTTAGAGTTGGATCTTCAGCTACCATTCGACCGAACATAGCAACATCAATGGCTGGATTTGAGTTAGCTAGTTTTTGAAGTTCTTTTTTATCAGTCAGATTTTCATAGGCCGCTTGAGCTAATTTCTCAGCTTGTCTATCCCCCATAAAGTAAAGCGCCTTGACTTCACCTTTTTTCTTAATTCCAGTAGCTATCAAGACTGTATCTGCTTTGGTTAGTGCATCTTCAAAACTGATAGAATTATCTAGTTCTACAATTTTACCTGCAACATATCTTACAATGTCTTTTGTTCGGACACCGACATTAGACTGTTCTCCATAAGTATTAAAATAGTCTCTTATAGCTCTCTTCCAAGCTTGAGAACTCACGCGCGATCTTTTTACACCCCCGTACTGAGCGGTCTTTGGGCTACCTGTATCATCTCTATTCATATTGGAAGGTGGCAAAGTTTGTATAGCATGAATATCTAAAAATAAGCGTTGATTAGTTGTCATTGTGTTTTTCTCCTTTGATTTGTTTATAATATGATCTTGCCCAATTTAGGCGAAGATTTTCTTGTACATTTTTTAAAAACCAATACAAGTCCTCAGCTAACTTAGCGTAATCAACCTTTGTAGCATGAGACTTTGTTTTGAGTAACATCATCATGTGGCGTAAATGGTAGATCAACTCTTCAAAAGTTGATGATGTAATCATAACATTGAACCTTCTGTCGATGGCTGTCGTGTCATCTCCTTTTCGAAGTTGACTAAGAGCAGAACCGATATTTTGATAAGTATCGGGCTCATCTAACATCACACCAGTTGAAGTTCCTTGTTGATGTAAGGCGTAAAATTGGATAGCTGTATAAATTGCTAACTCCTCATAGCTAGGCTGCTGGTATGAATTGACAAACTCCTCTGATAAATGCTCAAATAAAATCGGCCAGATATCTGTTGCATCGCTCAAGGGTTTACCCAACGTTTTTCTAATTTTTGCCAGTGCAGCTTTACTCGATGGTGACTCCAACTCATAACTCAATTGTCTAATAATTCTTTTCGTGACAGATCCAACTGTCTGTTTAGATTGTTCCAACACACACCTCCTATTTTAATTGTTGATGAAGCAAATAATCAAATGAATTATATGCAGTTGCAATATTTTTTATTCGACCATCTTTTTCAATACCGAGGTAGTCCCTCGTTCCTCCTTGACCTAAGATGCTCTTTGCTTCAGCTTTAATCATTTTTTTCAGTAAGTCTCTCCATTCTTTGATTTTAGGATCCTTTTCATCATCTGGTAGGATACTGGATAACCATTCACGAAAAGGGTGATCGATTTTGAAATAGAGCATTTCAACCATCTGATTAGTATAATTGTTGTTGGAGATATTCCTAATTTCTTTTAGATCCTCTATATAGCGTTTATATACTTTAGAAATGACAGTTTTTGTTTCTTCCACCACCTCATTAATACGTGGTACCCAACCACTCTCATTAAAATCAGCCAAAACTAAATCATTGATAAGTATAGAGTCAATAACTTCATCAGTTGGAAGCCATGAAGTAGCATTTCCATCGTCCTGCATACTAATGGAAATAATATTAAATAATCTATTTCCTATTGTGTCACCTATATCTCCTAGCCAATCAATAATTCCCGGTCTTCTAAAGTGCCCTGTTCTATCTTCTACTGCTAGCAAACCAAAAGACCGCCACAACGATTGATTCAAGAGGTGTTTCTTAGGAGTATAGCTATCTTTATTTTCTCCTGTAGTATTATACTTCCATGTTGTCATTGGCTCTAAAAAATTGTCCTGATGATTGATATCGGGTAATTTTACAATCTCAAAAGAGAAAGGCTTATTTAAATCATATTCTGGATCAATATAAATCCCTCTGCTCCAAATCGTATACAGATTGGCTAAATCTGTACATTCACTACCAAACAAATAGCGATTAATATTATCAGAACTAGCAAATTCCCAACAGGGACATTGAATACTTTCTAAATTACCATAGTCATAGAATGGCAAGATACAATTTAGTAACAGCGTTTCAAATAAAGAAGTTCCCTGTATAAAAACTGCACCGATATCAAACAACCAGCCTTTTGACACTTTATATTTTTCTTTTCCAAAAATAACTTTATCGGATAATCCTGAGTACCCTTGAAAAGTTAAAAGCCATCGTGTAAGTTCGGAAGGAGTCAGTTGTTCTTTATTTTTACTATTCTTTGGGGAAAATAAGGCTAACTTATTCCCACTCTCTGAAATCGTTCTATTGATATTTTTCCCAGAAATACTGCTTGCTTTTGCTTTACTGATTCTATCTGCTGCAATATCCTCTTTTCTAACTTGAAAAAATGGATATTCCTCATCAAATAAGTAAAAGCGATCCCGCCATTTTTCTAGGTAATGATTAACAATGTCTGGGAACTTACCACTTTCCCAAAGATCTATCCATGTATCATATAAATCATCCTGATAGTCAGCAATATCAGATTCTTCCACAGGCTCAATTTGTTTAAACCGCTCATCTACTGCCAGATACTCATAGACATTACCATCTGCATCAAAGCGTGAAAAAACAGTATGTAACACAGCCAGCAAAACTCGTAGCACAGCAAAATCTTGCGTTTTTGTATCTCCTGCTAAATCTTTGTACTGATGAGCATTTATAAACAATTCCTGCAAGGAAACTTCTTTTGTTGTTCCTTTTTCATCATAAACGACAGAAATCCAGGGTTCATCTAGCAAATTAAATCGACTCATTCTTATTCAACCTCTCCGTTGTAATTCCATATTTTTTATCATATAAGAGTTTAAACCCATTTAGAATAAACTCATTGTTTTCATCAAAAATAATCCCGAGAGCTCCTTTTAACCACGATGAATTTCGCCATTGACTTAAATAGCTGTTGTTATACCTTTCAAGCTCTTCAATAGTTTGATCGATATTATAGCCCTTGGATAAACTAATTGGAAGTCGTAAAGTATTTTGTGCTACTTTTTTAGCGACCGAAGGATTATCAATATTCTGAGATATATCTTGATTTTCAATAAATAAGCTATAGCCATCAGACATTTTCTTTAAAGCAATCACTTCAATTGTATCTTCAACATCACGAACCTGAGCATTAGATTTTTCTTCACTATCGTTTGGATGCAGGTTCTTCAACCAGCCAATCAGACTATTGTTTCTATATCTCGATATTTTTAAGACAGGATCATTGATACGGTATGTTCTTGCCTTTGTTTCCTTATTTTTAATCGTGACATCATGCTCCGTCTTAGCATCTAAATATTTTTGCTGAAATTCCTGACTTGAAAACTCAATTGTAAAATCTGGACTATAAACTTTCTGGACTAATGGTGAAATATCATCTGGTAATCTCATGATATCTGGTAAAAAGTGCTGAGTTCTGGCTAATAGATAATCACCATAAACAAAACTACTTCCTTCTTCAAAATCCAACTCTTCGGAAGTTCCTAAAACGTAAAACCTAGCTATTTCATGCTTTTGAGGACGTTCTATTTGGTGTCGATGAAGTCGTCCAATACGTTGTATTAGCAAGTCCATAGGTGCCAGATCACTTATCATCACATCGAAGTCAATATCCAAGGATTGCTCAATCACCTGAGTCCCAATGATAACTTTCTTATGTGGACGTTCTACATTTTTTCCGATTTGTTGTAATAATTCTTTCTCTTTTTGGATTCTTTCGGTCGCAATAAAACTGGAATGAAGCAATTCTATCATATCATCTCCAAAAATTTCCGAAAAGTTTCTTGCCAACTCTTGGGATCTTCTCACTGTATTGACAATGATTCCAACTACTCCACCGCCCTCAAGGCCATCTTTAACCGTTCCCAATAACAGCTCTTCTTGTAAACGAATGATGTGAATGTCTTTTATGTTTTGCTTATTGAATGTTGTAACTTGATGAATCTCTGAGCCATCATTATAAGTGATTAAAGGATAAGCGTCTGTCTTTAATTGGTCCGTATTTTCAATATCTCGCCATTTGAGCCCCATCCCAGACATATAGCTTTTAAGGATATTTTCTCTTTGTTGAGAAGGTAATGTTGCTGACAAAATGACTACTGGAACGCCATAGGCTCCCATCCATTTTATCGCCGCCATCAAATATTGACTCATATAAGCATCATAGGCGTGAACTTCATCAATAATAACAACCTTTTTACTAAAACCTAGATGACGTAAAGCTAAATGTTTTTGTTTCAATGCTAACATTAAGAACTGATCAACAGTCCCCACTACAAAATCATCTAAAGCTGAAGTCTTTCTCCCAGAAAACCATTCATTAATGATAACACTACCATTTTCTACATCGTCAAAATTAAATGTATTAGCTTTAAGTTTTAAAAAATCTTCGTTTAGAGCTGCTTTCCCGTGTACCAACTGAATAGATAGTATGTCTTCAGAATCATCTTTTAAACTTTCAACCCATTTTTCAATACGATTAAAAATCCCATTCGATGTCGCCTGAGTTGGTAAACCAAAAAAAAGACCGCTTCTTCCCGTCTTAGTAGCTAACTGCTCCGCTGTAATCAATGAAGCTTCTGTCTTCCCTAACCCCATTGGTGCTTCTAGAACTACAATCCCAGGTTTAGATATTTGAGTAATAACATGAGATAAGATTGATTGAACATTATTAGGTTCAAATCCAAATCTTTCCTTATAGAGACTATCTGGTTTTGAGATATATTTAGGTTGCCACAAACTAGTTTTTTTCCACCTTTCAAACCCATCTTGAAGGCGTCTTGACTTATCTACCTCCTCTTTTTCATTGACACTTAATAAAGGAAAGTAGTTCTCATTACTAGCAATCCAGTCAGCCATAATCAGCAATCCTGATAAGATAACTTGGGCTGGCTGTTTAATTTTAGGAAGCTCTTTCACAGAGTCAAACCCAAACTCATCTAAAGCACAGTTGAAGATTTCTTTTTGAACCAAATCCCAGTTCTTATGGATAGCACTCTCCTTACTTTCATTTTGAAAATAGTTTGAAAGATAGCTCCCTTGATTTTTTACATCCTCAATCGTATCAATCGGTCGTCCATGGTGTCCACCAATAATAGTCGAAATATCCTCTTGAACACCATAACTAGATAGCAAATATTGACCCGCAAGGCTATGATGACTCTCTTTCGGTGATGATAGTTGAAGTGAACTAATTTTAGTAAATCCTGACTGCTCCAATTTTTCTAATAGTTGAATATCCAAATCATCTGAATTTGCAAATCCTCTTTGAGTTTGAAAGGCTGGAGTTGCTTTCCCGATATCATGAACAGCAGCTAAAAATTGTGCAAGTCGTTTCCCTAAACCTCCATCATATGTTGCTGAATCCAGAGAATCATCAATCAGTTTTTTTTGCCCCTCGCTTAACCAATGCTCCCAGAGAAGTCCAATTATATTTTTTGTATCTTCTAGATGTTGAGACAAGGGTAACCAAAAAAATCTACCATTTTCTTCCTTTTTCTTAGCCCAAAGTGTATCGGACTTTTTCTTAGACATGATTCATTCCCTCTTCATCTCATTTTATATACTTCCATTTTATACCTAAAAGTTTTAAAATACAACAACAAACATGGAAGGGGTTACAAACATATGCTACTTTCTAAAGTAGTGTAAACATAAGAATGGGAAAATTCTTTTTAGAGGAATTTTAGAACATTACTAGAACGATTTTTATTACTATAAAACCATTAACCATAGAACTACTCCACTTTCATACCCTAAAGCAAGAAATGAATGATTTTCCCATGAATTAACTATAAAGGATTATATTGTTGAAAAACGACTATATTAGTTATGAGGCATAATAACAAGGAAAGCAATAATCATAATGGGTACATTCTCTGTGATTCAAATATCAAAAAAAGAGAGAATAATGTAATCCTCTCTTGTTCATTGTTATATGTGAGACTTTTCAATTGACAATAAACTTGTTTTCCTTATGTTTCATTTTTTGAGACTAATACCTCGGTTTCAACTGGTTAAGACCGCCAGACTTTTAAAAATTGCCGGGCTGTTTCTAAGTTGAAAGTTTTCTCTGCGATGAGGCGCTCAACGAGGGGAGCAACCTCAGACTCACTAGCACCAGCTAGGAGAGCTAAGGATTTGGCCTGCAGTTTCATATGGCCTTGCTGGATGCCCGTACTCACCAAGGCTTTGAGAGCCGCAAAGTTTTGAGCCAGTCCGATAGAAACGATAATCTGAGCTAATTCTTTGGCAGAAGGATTTCCCAGTAGCTCGTGACTAAGAGCTACACGTGGGTTGAGACCGATTGAGCCACCCTTGGTCGCTACAGGCATAGGTAGGGTCATCTCACCGACCAATTCTTCTCTTTCCATGTCCAGCTTCCATTGACTAAGACCTTGATAGCGTCCATCTCGACTGGCAAAGGCATGAGCCCCAGCTTCGATAGCACGCCAGTCATTACCCGTGGCGATTAAAATGGCATCGATACCATTAAAAATCCCTTTATTGTGAGTAGCCGCTCGGTAAGGATCCGCCTGCGCAAACTGGCTAGCCAAAGCTATCTTCTCTGCAATTTCACGTCCTTGGTCCTTTTGAGGACTCAGGTAGCGAAAGGAAATACGACAGCTTGCTGTCACTAGAGAATCTGTCGCGTAATTGGATAGGATTCCCATGAGACTCTGTCCCTGACTGAGTTCTTCTAAGACTGGCTTCAAGGCTTCTAGCATGGTGTTGAGCATATTGGCTCCCATAGCTTCCTGGGTATCGATATGGAGGTAGACGACGAGAAAGTCTGTTTCTCCCTTGATCAGTTCTACATGCAGATCACGCGCCCCACCTCCTCGTTTAACGATAGAAGGATAGGCTTGATTGGCAAGTTCCAAGAGTTCCGCTTTCTTGCTGGCAATCTTCACTTGCGCTTGTTCAGGATCAGCAACTTGATAAAGGGCTACCTGCCCAATCATCTGGCGCTGATGCACTTGAGCAGTAAAGCCGCCTGCTCGCTTGATGATTTTGCTGGCATAGCTGGCCGCAGCAACCACTGAGGGTTCTTCTGTCACATAGGGAACTGTGTAGTCCTGACCGTTCACCAAAAGCTCTGGAATAATAGAATAAGGCAGAGAAAAAGCTCCCACTACATTCTCACTCAGCTGATCTGCAACTGCCAAACTGATCTGTTCATCTTGCTCCAGACTCCTTTGCTTTTCAGGACTAAGGAGCGCCTGAGCTTTCAGCAACTCCAGGCGCTCATGGTATGATTTTTTAGAAAATCCATTCCAACTTATCTTCATTATTTTTCAACCTTGCTATA
>CALHBZ010000271.1 GCA_937930605.1 Streptococcus oralis | reverse complement strand
CCAGATGTTTATGTTCAAATGGCTGCGACTCATACGGTTCAAAATGGTAAAGAGTATATTCTCTTGGCAAATGCGAATGGTCCAGGTCGTAAAAATGGCTATATTCGAGTGGCTCGTGTAGAAAAAGATGGCCAGTTAACTTGGTTACACCACCATTTGATTCAAGAAGGCGAGTATGCGTATAACTCACTTCAACAAATTGGGCCAGATGAATTTGGACTTTTATATGAGCACCATGCGCCTGGAGGTGTTCCATATACACTTTCCTTCAAGAAATTCAACTGGGATTTCTTGACCAAGGATTGGATTTCTCCTAAAGAAGCAAAAGTGAAATACGCGATTGAAAAATGGCCAGGTATTCTTGCGATGGAGTTTGATTCGGAAGTATTGGTCAACAAGGCTCCAACCCTTCAATTGGCAAATGGTAAAACAGCACGATTCATGACTCAGTATGATACGAAAACCCTCCTATTTACAGTAAATTCAGAGGATATGGGTCAAAAAGTTACGGGTCTGGCAGAAGGTGCAATTGAAAGTATGCATAATTTACCAGTCTCTGTGGAGGGCACTAAGCTCTCGAATGGAATGAATGGAAGTGAAGCTGCTGTTCATGAAGTGCCAGAATATACAGGCCCATTGGGGACATCCGGCGAAGAGCCAGCTCCGACAGTTGAAAAGCCAGAATTTACAGGCGGAGTTAATGCCGTTGAGGCAGCAGTTCATGAACTTCCAGAATATACAGGTTCATTAGGTACAGCGGGCGAAGAGCCAGCTCCGACAGTCGAGAAATCAGAATTTACAGGCGGAGTTAATGCCGTTGAGGCAGCAGTTCATGAAGTACCAGAGTACACAGGCCCACTAGGTACAGCGGGTGAAGAGGCAGCCCCAACAGTTGAGAAGCCAGAATTTACAGGCGGTGTGAATGCTGTCGAAGCAACTGTCCATGAAGTCCCTGAGTACAAAGGTGGTGTGAATGCAGCCAATGCAGCTGTACATGAACTCGCAGAATACAAGGGAGCTAATTCGCTTGTGACTCTTGCTACAGAAGATTATACTTACAAAGCTCCTCTTGCTCAGCAGACACTTCCTGATACGGGTAACAAGGAGAGTGGACTCCTTGCCTCACTAGGACTAACAGCTTTCTTCCTTGGTTTGTTTACAATGGGGAAAAAGAGAGAAGAATAAGAGAGAAGAATAAGAGAATAATTTTAATCATTTGGCTTTGTAAAAATAGAAGGAGATAGTAGGTTTTTCAGCCTGCTATCTTTTTCTTTCGACTCAAGGTGTACTAATAAGAAATTCTAAGAAGTCTGAAACTACTTTCAGGATAGTCTGTTCTATAAAATAGTTTTGAAACTGAAATCTATTCCACCACAAAGTATTGAAAGCGCTTAACAAATGATATATAATAAGCCCATAAGAACAAGAAAGGGAGGAAAGAGGATGCCACAGATCAGCAAAGAAGCCTTGATTGAACAAATCAAAGATGGAATCATTGTCTCTTGCCAGGCACTTCCTCACGAACCGCTTTATACAGAAGCGGGAGGGGTCATTCCCTTGCTAGTCAAAGCGGCTGAGCAAGGTGGAGCAGTCGGTATCCGAGCAAACAGTGTTCGCGATATCAAGGAGATCAAGGAGGTTACGAAACTCCCGATTATCGGGATTATCAAACGTGACTATCCGCCACAGGAGCCTTTCATTACAGCTACGATGAGAGAAGTTGATGAACTGGCTGAACTAGATATCGAGGTGATTGCTCTGGATTGTACCAAACGTGAACGTCACGATGGTTTGGAAATTCAGGACTTTATCCGACAAGTCAAAGAAAAATATCCGCATCAACTCCTAATGGCTGATACCAGTACATTTGAAGAAGGAATTGCAGCAGTTGAAGCAGGTGTTGATTTTGTTGGAACAACCCTATCAGGCTACACCTCTTATAGTCCCAAAGTAGATGGTCCAGACTTTGAACTGATCAAAAAACTCTGCGATGCCGGTGTGGATGTCATCGCTGAAGGGAAAATTCATACACCAGAACAAGCCAAGCAAATCCTTGAATATGGGGTGCGAGGCATCGTTGTTGGTGGAGCTATTACTAGACCAAAAGAGATTACGGAGCGCTTTGTTGCCGGTCTTAAATAATACAATTTCAAAACAGAGGAGAGTGGTCGATGAGTCGGATAAAATGAAAACGTATACAAATAGAAGGTTACTCACTGTCCAATATGGACACGCTTATCAATTAGGAGAATACAAATGAAATTTAGAAAACTAGCTTGTACAGTACTTGCGGGTGCTGCGATTCTTGGCCTTGCTGCTTGTGGGAATTCTGGTGGAAGTAAAGATGCTGGAAAATCAGGAAGCGATAGCGGAAAAACAGAAATCACTTGGTGGGCATTCCCTGTCTTCACACAAGAAAAAACTGGTGACGGTGTTGGAACATATGAAAAGTCAATCATCGAAGCTTTTGAAAAAGCAAATCCAGATGTAAAAGTGAAATTGGAAACCATTGACTTCAAGTCAGGTCCTGAAAAGATCACAACAGCTATCGAAGCAGGAACAGCGCCAGACGTACTCTTTGACGCACCAGGACGTATCATCCAATATGGTAAAAATGGTAAATTGGCTGAGTTGAATGACCTCTTCACAGACGAATTCGTCAAGGATGTGAACAACGAAAACATCGTACAAGCAAGTAAGGCTGGAGACAAAGCTTACATGTATCCAATCAGTTCAGCACCATTCTACATGGCCATGAACAAGAAGATGTTGGAAGATGCTGGAGTTGCAAACCTCGTTAAAGAAGGTTGGACAACTGATGACTTTGAAAAAGTTTTGAAAGCGCTTAAAGATAAAGGCTACACTCCAGGTTCATTGTTCAGTTCTGGTCAAGGGGGAGACCAAGGAACACGTGCCTTCATTGCAAACCTTTACGGCGGCTCTGTAACAGATGAAAAAGTAACTAAATATACAACTGACGATCCTAAATTCGTCAAAGGTCTTGAAAAAGCAGTTAGCTGGATTAAAGACGGTTTGTTGAACAACGGTTCACAATTTGACGGTGGAGCAGACATCCAAAACTTTGCTAACGGTCAAACTTCTTACACTATCCTTTGGGCTCCAGCTCAAAACGGTATCCAAGCTAAACTCTTGGAAGCAAGTAAGGTTGAAGTGGTTGAAGTACCATTCCCATCAGATTCAGGTAAACCAGCTCTTGAATACCTTGTAAACGGATTTGCAGTATTCAACAACAAAGACGATAAGAAAATCGCTGCTGCTAAGAAATTCGTTCAATTCATCGCAGATGACAAAGAATGGGGTCCTAAAGACGTAGTTCGTACAGGTGCCTTCCCAGTTCGTACTTCATTTGGTAAACTTTATGATGACAAACGTATGGAAACAATCAGCAGCTGGACTAAATACTACTCACCATACTACAACACTATAGATGGATTTGCTGAAATGAGAACACTTTGGTTCCCAATGTTGCAATCTGTATCAAATGGTGACGAAAAACCAGCGGATGCTTTGAAAGCCTTCACTGAAAAAGCCAACGAAACAATTAAAAAAGCTACAAAACAATAAGCACTAAGTCAGATTGATTCCCCCTTTTCCCTGTGCACTGTGGTGTAAGAAAAGGGGGACTTTTGTTTGAAATGTAAGGAACTGTCACGAAATTAAAATGAAGTTCTTACATAAGCGGATCTTAAAAAATTTCATTTTGATTTTAAAACAGTTCAAGAAAATCAAAAACTATTCTATTTGAAAGAGAGGTGCCGACTGTGAAAGTCAATAAAATTCGTATGCGGGAAACAGTGATTTCCTACGCTTTCCTAGCACCAGTATTGTTCTTCTTTGTGATCTTTGTCTTGGCTCCTATGATTATGGGATTCATTACAAGTTTCTTTAACTACTCCATGACCAGCTTTGAGTTTGTTGGCTTGGATAACTACATTCGCATGTTTAAAGATCCTGTCTTTACCAAGTCTTTGATCAATACCGTTATCCTAGTTATTGGATCAGTACCGATTGTGGTTCTCTTCTCACTCTTTGTAGCATCTCAGACCTATCATCAAAATGCCATTGCCCGTTCTTTCTATCGTTTCGTCTTCTTCCTTCCTGTAGTTACAGGTAGTGTTGCCGTAACGGTTGTATGGAAATGGATCTATGACCCCCTATCAGGGATTTTGAACTTTGTCCTTAAGTCAAGTCATATCATCAGCCAAAACATTTCTTGGTTGGGGGATAAAAACTGGGCTTTGCTAGCGATTATGATCATTCTTTTGACAACATCTGTTGGTCAACCGATTATCCTTTATATCGCTGCTATGGGAAATATTGACAACTCACTTGTTGAAGCAGCGCGTGTTGACGGTGCGACTGAATTCCAAGTCTTCTGGAAGATCAAATGGCCTAGCCTTCTTCCAACAACTCTTTACATCGCAATCATTACGACCATCAACTCATTCCAATGTTTCGCCTTGATTCAGCTCTTGACATCTGGTGGTCCAAACTACTCAACAAGTACCTTGATGTACTACCTTTACGAAAAAGCCTTCCAATTGACAGAGTACGGCTATGCAAATACCATCGGTGTCTTCTTGGCAGTGATGATTGCCATTGTCAGCTTTGCTCAATTCAAGATCCTCGGTAACGACGTAGAATACTAAAGAAAGGAGACAGTTATGCAACCTACACAAAAGAAACCTTTAACAGCTTTCACTGTTATTTCAACGATTATCTTGCTCTTGTTGACCGTGCTGTTCATCTTTCCATTCTACTGGATTTTGACAGGTGCCTTCAAATCACAACCGGATACCATTATGATTCCACCACAGTGGTTCCCTAAAATGCCAACCATGGAAAACTTCCAACAACTCATGGTGCAAAACCCTGCTATGCAGTGGATGTGGAACTCTGTATTTATCTCGCTAGTAACCATGTTCCTAGTTTGTGCAACCTCTTCTCTAGCAGGATATGTATTGGCTAAAAAACGTTTCTATGGTCAGCGCATTCTCTTTGCAGTCTTTATCGCTGCTATGGCTCTTCCAAAACAGGTTGTCCTTGTACCATTGGTACGTATCGTCAACTTCATGGGAATTCACGATACTCTTTGGGCAGTTATCTTGCCTTTGATTGGATGGCCGTTCGGGGTCTTCCTCATGAAACAGTTCAGTGAAAATATTCCAACAGAATTGCTTGAATCAGCTAAAATCGATGGTTGTGGTGAGATTCGTACTTTCTGGAGCGTAGCCTTCCCTATTGTGAAGCCAGGATTTGCAGCTCTTGCGATCTTTACCTTCATCAATACTTGGAATGACTACTTCATGCAGTTGGTAATGTTGACTTCACGTCAGAACTTGACTATCTCACTCGGGGTTGCGACCATGCAAGCCGAAATGGCAACCAACTATGGTTTGATCATGGCGGGTGCAGCTCTTGCAGCCGTGCCAATCGTAACAGTCTTCCTTGTCTTCCAAAAATCCTTTACACAGGGTATTACTATGGGAGCTGTTAAAGGATAATACTCTTCGAAAATCAAATTCAGACAAGGTCAGCGTTACCTTGCCATACTTAAGTATTGCTTGCGGTTAGCTTCCTAGTCCATTCTTCCATTTTCATTGAGTATAAGAGAATACAGAGTTATAAGTGTCTACAAAATGTTGGGTATTTGCTTACCTTAGAGATTTTGTCAGACACTTATAAACTTAATTTATGATTTTGGTTAACTATCAGAAACGAAGGAAATAGTATGATTTTTGACGATTTAAAAAATATCACCTTTTACAAAGGGATTCATCCCAATCTAGACAAGGCTATCGACTATCTCTATCAGCACCGTAAGGATTCTTTCGAACTCGGTAAGTATGAGATTGATGGGGACAAGGTCTTTCTAGTTGTTCAGGAAAATGTCCTCAATCAAGCTGAAAATGATCAATTTGAGCATCATAAGAACTATGCAGATTTGCATTTGCTGGTAGAAGGGCATGAATATTCGAGCTACGGTTCACGTATCAAAGACGAGGCGGTAGCATTCGATGAAGCGAGCGACATTGGTTTTGTCCATTGTCATGAACGCTACCCACTCTTGTTGGGTTATCACAATTTTGCGATTTTCTTCCCAGGAGAGCCGCACCAGCCAAATGGCTATGCTGGTATGGAAGAGAAGGTTCGCAAATATCTCTTTAAAATTTTGATTGATTAAAAAATCAGGAGGAGCAAACATGGCACAAAAAGGAGTAAGCCTTATCAAGGCAGCATTTGATACAGATAACTTTCTCATGCGTTTCAGTGAAAAGGTCTTGGATATCGTGACAGCCAATCTTCTTTTTGTCGTCTCTTGTTTGCCCATCGTGACGATTGGAGTGGCGAAAATCAGCCTCTATGAGACTATGTTTGAGATTAAGAGAAGCAGGCGAGTACCGGTTTTCAGAATCTATCTGAGAGCTTTCAAACAAAATCTGAAGCTGGGTTTCCAGTTAGGTTTGCTGGAGTTGGGCATAGTTTTGCTAAGTCTTTTAGACCTCTATCTTTTCTGGGGCCAGACAGCTTTACCTTTCCAGATTGTGAAAGCTATTTGTTTGGGGATTCTCATCTTTCTTACTCTTGTGATGCTGGCTAGTTATCCCATCGCTGCGCGCTATGATTTGTCTTGGAAAGAAGTGCTGCAGAAAGGGCTTATCTTGGCAAGTTTTAACTTCCCATGGTTCTTCCTCATGTTAGCTATTCTCTTTCTCATTGTGATGGTTCTTTATCTATCCGCATTCACTCTTCTTTTGGGTGGATCAGCCTTTATCCTCTTTGGTTTTGGTTTGCTAGTCTTTCTCCAAGCAGGTTTGATGGAGAAAATCTTCGCCAAATACCAGTAGGATGGTTTGTTTCTGAAACTACTTTCAATCGTTACAGTTTCTAAAATACAAGTAGAAACTAAAATCTAAGTGTATACAAGATGTTGAAAGCGATTTTCACAAGGTGTATACTAAACTTGTAAAAAATAGAACTGCTCTCAGCAGAAAAAAGAAATCTTAGGAGAAAATCTATGTCAGATTTGAAAAAATACGAAGGTGTCATTCCAGCCTTCTACGCATGTTATGATGATCAAGGAGAAGTAAGTCCAGAGCGTACGCGTGCCTTGGTTCAATACTTCATTGATAAGGGAGTTCAAGGTCTCTATGTCAATGGTTCTTCTGGTGAATGTATCTACCAAAGTGTAGAGGACCGCAAGTTGATTTTGGAAGAAGTCATGGCAGTTGCTAAAGGTAAATTGACCATTATCGCTCATGTAGCTTGCAACAATACGAAAGACAGTATGGAACTTGCTCGCCATGCGGAAAGTTTGGGAGTAGATGCTATCGCAACAATCCCACCAATTTACTTCCGTTTGCCTGAGTATTCAGTGGCAAAATACTGGAACGACATTAGTGCTGCAGCACCAAATACAGACTATGTGATCTACAACATTCCTCAATTGGCAGGTGTTGCTTTGACTCCAAGTCTTTACACTGAAATGTTGAAGAATCCTCGTGTTATCGGTGTGAAGAACTCTTCTATGCCAGTTCAAGATATCCAAACCTTTGTCAGCCTTGGTGGGGAAGACCACATCGTCTTTAA
>CALHBZ010000270.1 GCA_937930605.1 Streptococcus oralis | reverse complement strand
ACCCAGTTTGTCATGGATGTCTTTCATTTGTTTGAACACCTAAAAGCAGATGATATGACCGAGATTGTCAAAGCCATCCATGCCATTAACTCCTTTGAAGAATTGGTTGCCTACATCAAAGAGACCTTGATCAAGTTCTTTGGCCAGTACCGCATGAATGAAAATGTGGTGAGCGTTCTGGAGGTGATTGGGCGTGATTATCAGAAAGAGCTCTCGCTTAAGGATATTAGCAAGGATCTCTTTATTAACCCAGTCTACCTGGGTCAGCTGATTAAGAGGGAAACCAACTCGACTTTTGCGGAATTGCTCAATAAACAGCGGATTAAGGCAGCGCAGCAACTCTTACTTTCGACCAGTGATAGTATTGAAGATATTTGCTATGCAGTAGGTTACAGTAATGTTGGATATTTCTACAAGGTTTTCCGTAAATTGTGCGGAAAATCACCGAAAGCTTATCGCAAACAAGTCGAAACCAGCTTGTAAAGGTTGTATTCCTGTACAAAAAATGCTATAATGTTCAAAATGTCTTATGGAGGAAAACATGAAAAAGAATCCTATTTATCTTTGGGTCTTGTTAGTCCTATCAGCCCTTATTTCATCTATGTCATTATTTGGAATCTTGAGTCCATTGCCGAGTAAAGATGCTCTTCGTGTTAGCCTGGCAAATAGCGGGACGCTCACTGCCCAGCAATTAGAAGACGCAGTCAACTATACTTACCAAGTAACAGCGTCATCGCACTCTATTTTTAATACGTTGTTGATTGTCTTATCTGCTATTCTAGTTGTAGTAGCCTTTGTGTTCCTAGTACGTAAAAATGTGCAATTCGCAAACTATGCTTATATTGGCTATGTTCTACTAGCTATTGTTGGTTTGGTTTATAGCTATATGAACGTTCAAGATGCAGTTCAATTAATAAAAGATACTACCTTCGGCTTAGGAATGGGAGCATTAGCACAAGGAACAAATATTTTGTTCATCATCATCAATGTCCTCTTTTTAGCCTTAGTCTTTTACAAGATGTGCCGCCAACAAAAAGATTTGGCTGAAGAAGCCGAAGCAGAGGAAGTTGCCTAAGTATTGACAAAAGAGAACTATCAAGTTACAATCTTGGTAGTTCTTTTAATATTTTAAACATAAAAATCGAGGTCATCATGAAAAAAATATCCTTAGTCTATATCAGTTTGAGCGGGAATACAGAGAGTTTTGTAACCCGGCTCAAGGATTATCTCTTGTCCCAGTATGAGGGGATTGAGGTCCAAAAAATCCATATCAAGGACTTGGTCAAGGAAGGTCAAGAATTCTTTGAAATGGAGTATCCCTATGTCGCTTTCTTGCCGACCTATCTGGAAGGTGGGAATGGTGTCGATAACGGTGATGTTGAGATTTTAACAACTCCAGTGGGTGATTTTATCGCCTATGGAGACAATGCCAGTAAGTGTTTTGGTGTAGTGGGATCTGGGAACCGCAATTTTAATAACCAATACTGTTTGACTGCCAAGCAGTATAGCCAGCGCTTTGGTTTCCCGGTCTTAGCAGACTTTGAAATGCGTGGTATGCTGGGAGATATTAAAAAGGTCGCAGCGATTATCGCGGATTTGTATGAGTTAGAAACAGAAAAATAAAGCAGTGCTGAAGGGCAGTTGAGATTTTCAACTGCTTTTTGTGTATGCAAAAAGCACCCAGACGAGGGTGCTGCTTTGTGAACTAACCTGCCTTGCCGATGGCAAGTGCATAGATAAAGAAGATGGCAAATCCAAAGAGGAAAATCAATCCTGCAATAGCGAGGAGTTTTAGCCAGGAAGGAAGATTTTTATTTTCACGTGTCACCAATACATAGTTCAAAAGAGCGAAGAATGGTGTTGTCAGGAAAGATCCAATCATGGCAAAGCGGAGCATGATTGAAACTTGTCCAGCAAAGAACTTGATGATGACGATACCGATGATAGCTGTAATGGTCATCCAGATGTTCAAAGATTTACGATTATCCTCTTTTTGACTTAGCAAGAGTCGAAGAGATTCCTGATTGACACGAGAGTAGCCATCTATAACGGTGATGACTGTCCCAAAGATACAGAGGAAAGCGATGAAGGTAATCAAATATCGAGACCATTCGCCAAGGACAGAGGCGTACATGCCCACGAATTGAGAGATGTACTTGGCTGAAGCGGCTTCAACTGCTTGACCTGTAGGATACTGAATAAGTGCTCCTAGTGCCACGAAGAATACAGCTAGGATAGCAGTTCCAATGTAACCAACGTTAAAGTCGAAAAGAGCGTCCGCTGTATTAAAGTTGACGGTCTTTTTCTTTTCAGCAGACCAGAGTGAATTGATGGCTGAAATTTCAATAGGAGCAGGCATCCATCCTAGGAGGGAAACGATAAAAGGGAGTGCCGCCATTTGCCAAGGTGTCTTTTCGACAAAATCAGAGCTGTATTCTGGATGCTTAATTGCCGCAATGATAACTGCAAGAACAGTTGCAATGGTTAAAGCAGACATGATCCATTTTGCCATACCATCCAATAGTTTGTAGCCACCAAAGAGCAGCAT
>CALHBZ010000269.1 GCA_937930605.1 Streptococcus oralis | reverse complement strand
CATCATTAAAAATTATATCAAAAAAAGCATGATTTGACACCCCTCAACTTTGATAACAATCTAGCTTCATTTGTGAGTTTGATTAAAAATCAAGACCTTAAAAGTGAGAATTTCTCGTAAGTTCAGCAGTTGATTGCTGGTTCTGAGATATTTGAAAATCTTACCAGAAAAATAAATCAGCTGTGAAAACATAAAAAAGGCAATTAAGATTTCAGTTGCCTCTTTGAGATATTGTTTTCATTGTTTTCGGTATAGCCTTGCTAATTTCCGTTGGCAAAACAAGATAGTGTTCCTGAGCTAGTTCTTGCGCGATAGCTGAATGAAGATAGGTCGCTACCACCACTCTCTCATAAAGACTAGCTTGGTGAAACTGACCTGCAAAACCAGCAATCATCCCTGCTAAAGTGTCTCCCATCCCACCAGTTGCTTGATAGGGACCGCCAACCTCCAGTTGATAGTATTCAGGTTTACCGGCTTGCCAGATACGAGTCGCTGGACCTTTTTCGACTAGAATCGTTCCTTGAGGAAAAGCTGAAAGAGACCTAGCAGTCGTCTCCGTATTTTGATGGTCAAGAACTATACCAGACAATCTTTCCCATTCCTTTTGGTGGGGAGTTAGGATGAACTGACTAGATGGGAATGGCAAATGAGCTTTTGCTAAAATGCCCAAAGCACCGCCATCTACAATCAAAATCTGTTCTTTTCTGAGACTGTCAAAGACCCGTTTCACGAGTTCTTCTCCGAATACATCCTCTCGCAGACCTGGACCTAGCAAGACAATTTCTGCCTTCTCTATCTGTTCCTTTAGTAATGCTTTATCCTTTAGAGAAAAAGCCATGACTTCAGGTAAATGGCTGTGCAAAGCCGGGATATTCTCCTTATCTGTCCCAACAGTCACCAAGCCAGCCCCACTTTTAACAGCTGCAATGGCGGACATGATGATAGCTCCCCCATAAGGATAGGTCCCTCCCAGCAAGAGCAGACGACCGTAATCTCCCTTATGACTGTGACGAGGCCGTTCTACAATGACTTTTTCTAATAGTTCTAGGTCAATCTTTTTCATCGTTTTTTCCTCTCACCCCATTATACTACAAAAGGAGGTTCAGACCTCCTTCTATCTATTTTCCCTTAAATTCCACAAAAGTCTGTAAGATTTTAGCTGCTACTACTGGAGAAGGTTCTCCTTTTAGCTCAACCGTTTCATCTGCATATGGACTAAGACCTGCGAAATCTCCTATCTGGATTGAATAAAGAGACGTTTTAAACAGTTCAATATCATTTTGGTCATTTCCAAAAGCAATAAAGTTCTCTCCACACAACTTTTCAACAGTTGTCGCCTTGTGAGTATCTAAGGGATTGACATAAAGGCACTTTTCATGTGCATGATAGGACAGATGAGCCTGCCCCAGTCTTTCTAACTGTCCAATCAGGTCATCAAGCAAATCCCCATGGTCTCCCATATAAACGACAACCTTAATCGGAGTACCCAAGTCCTTGAGTTTCTGATGACGAGCTACCTTTAGGGGATCCACGCTAGAGATAAATGGAATCTTCTCCACGATCTGACCACTATAGTCAAAGCAATCGTCCACAAAGAAAGGGAGATTATAGGTCTGGCAATAATCCACTAGTGCCTCATAAACTCTAGCATCGAGATTTCTTTCATAGATAGCTTTCCCCAGATAATAAGCTACACCACCATTCAAACCTATCACCAAGCGCTGACTAAGTTCAGTACCTAATAAGCCCAAACAATCCCGATAAGAGCGAGCTGAGGCAAATACAACCTCATGTCCATAATTTTCAGCCTTTAAAAGAACCTGCTTAATCTCTTCATCTATGGTCATGTAGTCGAAAGACAGCGTTCCATCTAGATCAAATACGAATTTCATCTTCCTAGTCCTTGTTTAGTGTACGCAGCGCTGCCTGATAGGTTTGTTCCATGAGCATGGTAATGGTCATAGGGCCAACTCCACCAGGTACTGGCGTGATATGACTGGCAAGTGGTGCAACGGCATCATAATCAACATCTCCACAAAGCTTGCCATTTTCATCTCGGTTCATCCCAACGTCAATGACAACCGCTCCTGGTTTGACAAAGTCAGCAGTCACAAACTTAGCGCGACCGATTGCAACCACCAGAATATCTGCTTTAGCAGCCACCTTGGCAAGATGATGGGTGCGTGAGTGGGTCAAGGTCACTGTTGCATTCTTAGCCAAAAGTAGCTGGGTCATCGGTTTACCAACAATATTTGAGCGACCGATAACAACCGCATTTTTACCTTCCAACTCAATCCCATATTCATGAAACATCTCCATAATTCCTGCAGGTGTTGAAGGAATCATAACTGGATGACCAGACCAGAGGCGACCCATGTTTAGCGGATGGAAACCATCCACGTCTTTTTCGGGGTCAATGGCTAATAAAACTGCCTCTTCATCAATATGTTTTGGTAAAGGTAACTGGACCAAAATCCCATGCCAAGCTGAATCTTGATTGTATTTGGCAATCAAGTCTAACAATTCCGCTTGGGTAATGGTCTCTGGAACTCGCACTACTTCACTACGGAAGCCAGCAGCGAGAGCTGAGCGTTCCTTGTTGCGAACGTAGACTTGGCTGGCTGGATTATCTCCCACCAAAATCACCACCAAGCCTGGAACTAAGCCTGTTTCTTCTTTTAATTTAGCAGTTTTTTCAGCCAGCTGTCCTTGTAACTTAGCTGCTAGAGCCTTCCCATCAATAATCTGCGTCATATCTCTTCTCTCTTCTATCAAATATCCTCTATTATAACAAAAAATGACTTGCCATTCTAACACTTCTTGACTAATGGACCTTATAGTCAAAAACTATAAGAAAAAGCTCTTAGCGAGCTTTTAGGCCTAATTATATTGGATTAATCTATCATGTTTTCTTTTTTACTTTTGGAGTCGGCAAGACTTCGTACATATCCTTGATTAGTTTCGCTATAAATGACTTATCTTCAAGGTCTTCTAGTAAAATCATCTCCTTGGCTCCTTCATAAGGACGTTCAAGCCTAGTCTGTCCCAGTTGATCCATGACCACCTTCACAGGCTTTAGTAACAAACGATTATCATAGATTCCCCCAATAACCTTCCCACGATAATAAAGAATATACTCTCCCATCATAGGACGATAACTCATCTCTTCTAGCTCTGATAGCTGTTCAAGAATAAAATCTAAATATTCTTTACTGGAAGCCATGATGCCTACTCCATTTCTTCTAAAAATGAGGTCTTACAAAACCTTACTCAAAAATTCCTTGGTCCGTTGTTCTTTTGTTTGATTGAAAATCTCTTCTGGAGTTCCATCTTCGACAACAACTCCATCCGCCATAAAGATAACACGGTCTGCTACCTCACGCGCAAAGCCCATTTCATGAGTCACAATCACCATAGTCATCCCTGACTTGGCAAGGTCTTGCATAACAGCTAGAACTTCTCCAACCATCTCAGGGTCTAGGGCTGAAGTCGGCTCATCAAAGAGCAAAACATCTGGTTCCATAGCAAGTCCACGTGCAATGGCAATCCGTTGTTGCTGGCCACCTGACAAACTCTGCGGATAGGCCGTCGCCTTATCTGGCAAGCCAACTTTTTCTAATAGTTCCTGCGCTCTCTTCTCCGCAACTTCCTTGCTTTCACCTTTGGTTTTAATTGGTGATAAAGTGATATTTTCCATCACTGTCATATTGGGAAAGAGGTTGAATTGTTGGAATACCATGCCCATCTTTTCACGCATAGCAAAAAGGTCATTTTTCTTATCAGTGATATCAACTCCTTCAAAGATAACCTTACCTTTACTTGCTTCTTCAAGGAGATTCATCGAACGAAGGAGAGTTGACTTCCCGCTACCTGACGGACCGATAATGACCACAACTTCTCCTCGTTTAATCTCAAGGTTGATGCCTTTTAAAACTTCATTTTTCCCAAAAGACTTATGTAGTTCTTCAATTTTAATCAAGGTTTCTGTCATTATTTCTTGTCTCCTTGTCCAATATGTTTTTCAAATGCTTTCAAGGCCACTGTCAAAACAGAGGTCATAATCAAATAGTAAAAGGCTGCAAATAAAAGGGGAGTCAACGGTAAATAAGTTGTTGTTGCTACTGTCGTTGCACCATTCCACAACTCCATTACCCCAATTGCTGACAAGAGGGAACTATCCTTGATAATGGTGATAAATTCATTTCCCAATGCTGGCAGAATATTCTTAATTGCCTGTGGCAAAATAACATAACGCATAGCATTTTTCGGGCGAATACCTAAGGAATAAGCTGCCTCTAACTGCCCTTTAGGAACAGCATTGATCCCCGCACGAACAGTTTCCGAAACGTAAGCCCCACTATTCATAGAAATAATCAGAATACCAGGAATCAAACGAGAAAGATCAACTCCTAAAATTCCCACTTGGATAGTCGGAGCATTGATATGCATAAGAGCAAAGGCAATCATGATCTGAACCATCATTGGAGTACCACGGAAAATCCAAACATATACATTTGCAAACCAAACGAGTGGTTTGAAGCGTGACCGCTGAGTAAAGGCCAGCAACACACCTATAATGGTTCCTAAACAGACAACAAGGATGGAAATCAATACAGTAATCAGAGCACCATAGTTAAAATATGGTAAATACTTTGGTAAAAAAGAAAAATTCATATTCAATCAACTTTCTATGTATTAGATTGTATGATTATAACATAAATTGAATTAAAATGCAATTCTTTTTCTCTGATTTTAACAATTAACTTGATAGAATAGAGAAATAGAGAGAAATCACAGTTTTTTTCTAGTCAACTACCTCTTGTTTATGGTAAAATAGAAACGATAAGAAATGGAGGAGAATCATAATGGAATCACATTTGGTTAGAATCATCAACCGCCTAGAAGCTATGACAAAAGATGGCGGAAATCTAAAACGTAATTTTGAACGTGAGGGTGTTGTTGTTGCAGAAGTTACCTACAGCCACGACGAAGAAAACGGATCACTCTTCACCCTTCGCGATGTTGAAGCACGCGAAACCTATACCTTTGATAGCATTGATTTGATTGCAATGGAGATCTACGAACTCCTTTACTAATATAAAAATAGCAGGGGGAACCCCTCCCTTATGAATGAGAATCCTTTTTGTGACTACAAATGGGATTTTTTCTTACCTTCAAAGTCGCTTGATTTCCCATGAATCTCTCTTATAAAAACGACCACTTCCCAATCTTTTTACTTGCTTTACACCTTAATCATGCTATAATGAGAGTATAAAACTTTGACTATTTTTGACCTTTTTTCTTGGGCCAAGGATAAGAATGAAATGAGGTAGATGTATGCTCTGTCAAAACTGTAAAATTAACGACTCAACAATTCATCTGTATACCAATATTAATGGACAGCAAAAGCAAATTGATCTCTGTCAAAATTGCTATAAAATTATCAAAACGGACCCAAACAATACCCTCTTTAAAGGAATGACTGACTTGAACAATCGTGACTTTGATCCTTTTGGAGACTTTTTCAATGATTTGAACAATTTCAGACCTTCTTCCAATAACGTTCCTCCAACTCAATCAGGTGGAGGATATGGAGGAAATGGGGATTACGGACCTCAAAACCGTGGCCCACTTCAAACACCTCCTAACCAAGAAAGAGGTCTCCTAGAGGAATATGGTATCAACATAACCGAGATTGCCCGTCGAGGAGATATTGATCCTGTTATTGGTCGAGATGAGGAGATTATCCGCGTTATCGAAATCCTCAACCGTCGAACCAAGAACAATCCAGTCCTTATCGGTGAACCTGGTGTTGGTAAAACAGCCGTTGTTGAAGGTCTAGCCCAAAAAATCGTTGATGGTGATGTTCCCCATAAACTCCAAGGTAAGCAAGTCATCCGTTTGGATGTGGTCAGCTTAGTTCAAGGAACGGGTATTCGAGGCCAATTTGAAGAGCGTATGCAAAAGCTCATGGAAGAGATACGCAAACGTGAGGATATCATTCTCTTTATCGATGAAATCCATGAAATTGTCGGTGCAGGATCTGCTGGCGATGGTAATATGGATGCAGGAAATATCCTGAAACCAGCCCTTGCCCGTGGTGAATTGCAATTGGTCGGTGCTACTACTCTCAATGAATACCGCATCATTGAAAAAGATGCCGCCTTGGAACGCCGTATGCAACCTGTCAAGGTAGATGAACCAACTGTCGAAGAAACCATTATCATCCTTAAAGGGATTCAAAAGAAATACGAAGACTACCATCACGTCAAGTATACTGATGCTGCTATCGAAGCTGCTGCGAATCTGTCCAATCGTTACATTCAAGACCGCTTCTTACCTGATAAGGCTATTGACCTGTTGGATGAGGCTGGTTCTAAGATGAATCTGACCCTGAACTTTGTGGATCCCAAAGTGATTGATCAGCGCTTGATTGAGGCTGAAAATCTTAAGGCTCAGGCTACTCGAGAGGAAGACTTTGAAAAGGCTGCCTATTTCCGCGATCAGATTGCCAAGTACAAGGAAATGCAAAAGAACAAGGTGACTGACCAGGATACTCCTATCATTAGCGAGAAAACCATTGAGCATATCATTGAGCAGAAAACCAATATCCCTGTTGGGGAGCTAAAAGAAAAAGAACAGTCTCAGCTTATCCATCTAGCAGACGACCTCAAGGCCCATGTTATCGGACAAAACGAGGCTGTCGATAAGATTGCCAAAGCCATTCGTCGTAATCGTGTTGGACTTGGTACTCCAAATCGTCCAATCGGTAGTTTCCTCTTTGTCGGACCAACTGGAGTCGGTAAGACAGAACTTTCCAAACAACTAGCCATTGAACTTTTTGGTTCTGCTGATAGCATGATTCGCTTTGATATGAGTGAATACATGGAAAAACACAGCGTAGCTAAATTGGTCGGTGCCCCTCCAGGATATGTCGGCTACGATGAAGCGGGTCAATTAACAGAAAAAGTTCGTCGCAATCCCTACTCTCTCATCCTTCTCGATGAAGTGGAAAAAGCTCACCCAGATGTCATGCACATGTTCCTTCAAGTCTTGGACGATGGTCGTTTGACAGATGGGCAAGGACGGACAGTTAGCTTTAAAGATGCTATCATTATCATGACTTCAAATGCTGGGACTGGTAAAGCCGAAGCCAGTGTTGGTTTTGGAGCTGCTCGCGAAGGTCGTACCAACTCTGTCCTCGGTGAACTAGGTAATTTCTTTAGCCCAGAGTTTATGAACCGTTTTGACGGCATCATCGAATTTAAACCTCTCAGCAAGGACAACCTCCTCCAAATTGTCGAACTCATGCTAGCAGATGTCAACAAACGCCTTTCTAGCAACAACATCCACCTCGAAGTGACAGACAAAGTCAAAGAAAAGTTGGTTGACTTGGGATATGATCCAAAAATGGGAGCACGCCCACTCCGTCGTACCATTCAAGACCATATTGAGGATGCTATCACAGACTACTACCTTGAAAATCCAAGCGAAAAAGACCTCAAGGCAGTCATGACAAGCAATGGTAAGATTCAAATCAAATCTGACAAAAAAACTGAAAAAACAGAAGAGGTTACTTCTGAAAAAGAAGAATAAAACGACCTAACAGGTGCAGGAAGTCTAGCAATTTCTGCACCTTTTTTTACTAAAATAACTGTAAATTCTTGACAGCTTGCCCCTCGTCCATTATGATAATAATAAAGATACTAGAGAATGAGGAAAGTTCAATGGCCAACCCAACTTTTGGTGAAAAAAAAGAGAATGTGACCTACCATCCCCGCTATGGTGTTTACGCAGTTATTCCTGATCCTGAAAAAAAACAAATCGTTTTAGTTCAAGCTCCCAATGGTGCTTGGTTCTTGCCAGGTGGAGAGATTGAAGCGGGCGAAGACCATCAAGAAACACTAAAGAGAGAACTAATCGAAGAACTAGGCTTTACAGCTGAAATCGGAAACTATTTCGGGCAAGCTGATGAGTATTTCTACTCTCGCCACCGTGATACTTACTACTACAATCCAGCTTATCTCTACGAAGCGATTTCTTTCCAAGAAGTACAAAAACCTTTAGAAGACTTTAATCATATTGCTTGGTTTCCTATTGACGAGGCAATAGAAAAACTCAAACGCGGTAGCCACAAATGGGGGATTGAAGCTTGGAAAATCCAGCATGGAATTGACTAAAATACACGATTTTATTCAAAAAGTGCTATAATAGAGTTAGAAAATCGGAGGAACTGTTATGAAGCTTATCAACACGACTAATTCACACTCGCAACTTGTTAAAAGCCAATTAGAAAGTACTGACGCAACTCTTGTCGAGGTCTATTCGGCCGGAAATACAGATGTGGTTTTCACACAAGCTCCGCTTCACTATGAAATCCTCATTTCCAACAAACACCGCGCTATTCGTGAACCAGAAATCGAAACCATCCAAGATTTCTTCATGAAACGCAAAATCGATAAAGATACTATCGATGAAGCTAATATCAAGACGCTTTATTCAGATAAATTGATTGAAATTTCTATTCCTACAAAATAAAATCCAAAAACTCAAAAAAGCAACAGCTAAAAAAATTAGTTGTTGCTTTTTGCATGGAGCTTCACCTTGGTAAAATGTATTGTTTAATTCAGCCAAAAACCCTTTCATGGTTAATAATCTTAGAAAAAGGAGTGTATCCCCTAATAAGATGTTCTCCCTTTTTCAAAAGATCGGAAGCTTTGTCTTAGATTATTTAAATATTTATTTCCAGTTTAAAATCGCATTCAAACCATAGTGGTCGCTGACTTGTGGACTATTCTGCCCATCAAAAACCACATGCAAGCTTTCTACTTCTAACTCTTTGGTCGTAAAGATGTAGTCGATTCGTAGTGGCACGGTATTGCCTTTCCAACCATCAATTTCTGGTGGAACGGTATAACTGCCACTTCTTTCTTTCGCAACTTCAAATGCGTCTTGTAATCCCAATGGGCTAGCTAAGATTGCTTGATAACCTTCCTGACCAGCTGGGTTATTGAAATCACCAGCTAAAATCAAAGGTTTGTTCAAATCTTTCAGTACAGCCTCAAATCGTTCCCATTCTTCCTGAAAACCTTTATCCCACCAAGAGAGATGAACGCTTGCAAGAGCAAGCTCTTTTCCTTCAACCTCTGTCTCAGCTAAGGCAACACGGCGAGTATGGTAGTCTGTTGGATCATCTACATCCGAAACTAAAATCTCACGCGCTTGAATCGGTGTCTTAGATAAAATAGCAACCCCCTCATGGTAGCGGTCATAACCAATATGATTATAGGCCCAAGTCCAGTAATAGCTTCTTCCTTTCTCAGCCAATTTTTCAACCAGAAGTCGGACATAGTGATCCTGATGAATGGGTTCTGCTGCTGGTAAAGCTTGATAGAGGTCAGTAACATCTACCTCAGGAGAAGTAATTTCCTGATTGATTTCTTGGAAACAAATCAAATCATAGTCTTTATCAAGAATATCTTGGAGCAAGAGCTGGAATTTTTCTTCTGCTTCTTTCTCCATCCAACTGTGGGTATTGAGTGTTAAAAATTTCATGCTTTTCTCCTAAAACAAGAGGTTGGAAAACA
>CALHBZ010000268.1 GCA_937930605.1 Streptococcus oralis | reverse complement strand
CTTTATGACCTTGTATCGTTACTTCATGTTTCCGTTGATGAATTTTTCTTACCTGGGGTCCCGAGCGCTTAGTGGGAATTTGTATCGATAAGGGGTACAAATTCCCACTAAACCAATGTTTCAAGGCCTATTTATTTTTTATATTCAATTCTCTTAAGTGTTTAGGAATAGATAACAAGTCAAATTTATACTCTCCAAGAAAAGTGATATGCTCCCAATTAATAGGAGATACATGCTTCATATACTTAGTTACTTCGGGATCTATTTTGACGAGATAATTATAAGCTGCTTGTAAGTAGACGGCGTTCCATATACTTATTGCATTTATTAACACATTAAGCGCACTAGCACTTTGAAGTTGTCGGCGAATATCGCGCTCCATAAATTTTCCGCGTCGCCCAAAAAATAGTTCTCTAGCTAAAGCATTAATCGCTTCTGTCTTATTTAGTCCATGAGTGATCCTTCGCCGTAGCTCACTATCTGTAATATAATCTATCATAAAAATGCTCTTTTCAATGCGACCTAGTTCTCTCAGTGCAAGAGCTACTCTATTCTTACGTGCGTATGAGCCTAGCTTTCCTAATAGTAAAGAACTAGATACTTTTCCTGTTTGAATCGAATAGGCGATTCGTTTAATTTCATCATAGTTTTCTTCAATAATTTTTACATTGATTTTTCCGCTTATATCTTCTGATAAGTTAGGGTAGTAGGAAGGTGATTTGATAGAAAATAATTGTGATTTTTTTATATTTCTGATGCGAGGTTCAAAATCAAAGCCTAGTAATGCGGTCATTCCAAACACCTGATCAGAATACCCATTTGTATCAGTAAAATGTTCCTCAATATCTAGATCTGTTTCATGATAAAGTAGGCCATCAAGGGTATGAGTAGCTTCCCTTGTATTAGTTGAAGCAACCTCGATATGATGAGTCGTATGCCTATCATTTATTGATCGAATCATTGTAGCTCCTTTTTCCATACTTTTGTAATGTGGATTAACATCGGATTTTAGAGCTGAGACGCCCACTGGGACGCGCATTCCGTCTGAAGCAGTGGTTTTTCCTTCACCCCAAAAGTCTGCAACAGGAAGCTTTAACTGATAATTAACCAAAACAGATTGAGCACGAGTCAGAGCTTCTTTATAAAAGCGCCATTGTTTGGCATTGGCTAACTGAGAATAAGAAATTCCAGGAGTTGATTGGGCCATTTTTTCAAGACCAATATTCATCCCTAAACCCAGCAAAGCAGCAAAAATAATTTTTCTTTCTTGTTCACTCGGCGGTTTCCCTGTAGAATCATGACTAAATTCTTGTGAAAAGTTGGTCCAACTGTCCACCTCAATTAAAAGATCACTAAGCCTTATCTTAGGAATTATTGAATAAAGTTTTTTTCTATATATTTCTGCTTCGCTAGGTGTAACTTTTTCCAACTTTTTAAGGTTTGCTCTTGAAATTCTCTTATCAACTGTCGAATAAAATTGAAGCTGTAAATCTAAAATTATTTCCCGATCCTTTAAATAGTCCTCAAACGTGTCTGGAATAGTTTCTGAATCAATACAAGCAGATAAATCAACTAAGTAATCATCAATATTTCGATGGATCATACTTCCTTCAACTGAAATATCTCCTGATCGAATATTGTTCTTTAGCTCGGTGAAAGCTACTAACTCATAGTAAGACCGATCTATTTTCCCCTCTTCTGGCCGAACAAGGCTTTTCCATTTTTTACTCACAAAATCAGTAGAAGTATCTGCCGGTATTTTTCTTTTACCACTATTGTGTAAATCAGTTAGTTGAGTTAGGGCCATGAGGACTGGATTTGCTGCCGGAGTTGCTTTGAACGAAAGGGTCCTCAATAACATTGGCGTGTATCTTCGGAGGTAATTAGCTTTATTTCGAACCATTTCTAAATAGCCATGATTTTTATTACCTGTAATTTTTTTAGCTTCTTCTCCATCTTGTACTAAATCTTCCCAAGGCATGATTCGTTCAATTTCGTCAAAAGGATTACTATCATTATCTTTTGCAAAGTGAAGAGCATCAATTAAAGAAGCATAATGTTCCAATTTTTTAGTAGCCAATTTTCCTTTTTCTTTTAACTGTTCTTGTGAATCACGTGTCCCTTTGCGTTTAATACTTGCTAAAATGCGGTCATTAATCTCAATCAGTTGATCGATCAGATATTGATGATGATTGACTAAAAAAGCAATAAGTAAAGAGTATCTTTTTTCAAGCTCAAAACGGGAGAAGTCATATGCATCATAATTTTCCCCTAGTCTAGCTAGCTGAAGAAACCTGTTCCGATTAATATGGGAGACATTAATTGTCCCGAGTCCCATGGAAGCAATCACTTCCACTTTTTTACAAATACTCATAAAGCTTTCTGGATTTGCCTTACCTGGAATGTCTTTTAGCCAAGCGAGTTTAGTTATTTTCGTCTCTTCATAAATTTGAAACAAACTCTCTAGTTTTTCAATTTGTATATCTGTTAATGAACAGAGTAATATTGAAAATAAGTTGTTTTCTGCTTTATCTCGACAGCGGCTTATAATGTCTTCAAGTGTAGCTATAGATGGAAAAATAATTCTTTTTCGAGTTAAGAAATCAATTGTTTTTTTCATTAGATAGATAGAGTCATCATTTTCTAAAGCTAGTTCAATTAAATATTCTATTAACTGTTTTTGTGTATTAGCACTACCGAATCGATGATAGTTGAATACTTCTAAGATCTCGTTGAAGTGATTTGCACGTGTATTTCTATGATCATATGAATTTAAATCAATTGCATCAAGATGGAGCTGTCGACTCACATAAGAAGTTAGTCTGGTTGATTTAATCGGCCAATTACTTAAAGAACACCCAGGATACCGGGCCAAACAAAGTTGTATCGCAAATCCTAGTTTATTGACCTTTCCACGGTGTTGATTAATAACCTCCAGATCATAATCAGAAAAACTAAAATACGCTTTAAAATCCTCTTCTGATAAGTGGTCTACAGAAAGAAGTTGTTCACGCTGTGAAGTAGTTAAAATTCTTTTCATAGCCATATCTTAAGCATTCCTTTTATTGAGGTAACGGTAAAAGGTTGTTTTGCTTAATTTAGAGGCATCAAGAATTTGACGAATAGAATACTCTTTGCTGTCATACATTTTTAAAGCTAAATCAATTGATAGCTTACCTTTACTTGGACGGCCCCCTTTTTTTCCTCGGACTCTGGCTGCCTTAAGACCAGAGTTAGTTCGTTCAATAATAATATCCCGTTCCAGTTCTGCTAAACTAGCCATAACTCGGAAAAAGAATCTTCCCATAGACGTTGAAGTATCTACGTTATCTTGAATAGATATAAAATTGACACTAAGTTCTTCAAATAATTCAGAAAGTTCAATCAAATGTTTAGTTGATCGTGAAATTCGATCTAACTTGTAAATGACAACAGAATCTCCTTCACGTAGTAGGTTGATCATTTCTTCTAATTGCGGTCGGTCTTTTTTCGCACCAGTTACTTTTTCTTGAAATAATTTATCAATTCCATAATGAGTAAGTGCATCAATTTGTAAACTAAGATTTTGATCATCCGTACTCACTCGAGCATAGCCAAAAATCATAAAAAAACCTCCTTAATTTTATAATTTAAATGTACCATAACTCATTAAGTATAACTATATAGGAACTATGAAAAAGGAACGGATTTTGGTACTTGATTTACTTAAAAAACATTTAGAAAAAGCAGGAAAATGAAAAGGTACCATAAACGGTCGTTTATGGTACCATTCAAATTTATCCTTATTGTACAAAATAACAGCGAAATTTTTAAATCTATTCCTTATCGATACAAATTCCCCGTAGGCGCTAGGGACCTCTTTAGCTCCTTGGAAGCTGTCAGTAGTATACCTAATAATTTATCTACATTCCCTTTAGTAACGTGTAACTTTCCAAATTTACAAAAGCGACTCATAGAATT
>CALHBZ010000267.1 GCA_937930605.1 Streptococcus oralis | reverse complement strand
ACCTTGTATTCCATGATTTGCTTGATGTATTGTCTGATAAAAATCAGATGCATGCGTTGATATTTTTTCATACTAACCTCCTTGAATGGTGATGAAAGACTGGACCCGTTTCCAAATCAACTGAGACAAGCCCACCATCACTATGAGCCAGAAGAACTGTAGCAAAAGCGCCTGAAGAATCTGACTGGCATCGTATTTTCCAACAACAATCATAACGGGAGTATAAATCAAGGATGAAAAAGGCAAGAAGGACAGAATATCTGAAACGATTTTCGGAAAGAAAGCCAAGGGAATCAGACTTCCAGACATAAAGGATACTAGAGAAGCCTTAAATACTTGAGAACCCCATAGATTTTTAAATACAAAGGCAGAAAAACCAAAACAGATATTAAAGAAAAAATTGATCAGATAGGCTAGGGTTAAGCTAAAGAGATAAAGGATGGTTAATCCCAGCACTTCTACAATTCCTTGTCCTGATAAGATTTTCATCAAAACAATGACACTTAAAAATGGCAGGCCAACAGAGATAAAAATCAACCACTTGGAACCAAGCTCGGTGAAAAGATAAGAGGCCGCAAAATGGACTGGTCTTAATAAGCGCATGATAATAGAGCCATCTTTTACCTCATCACCGATCATAAAGGAGCTATCTGACTCAGTTAATAAATTAGTCACAAAACTCATGATGATGTAGAGGGTGATATCTGCCATACTGAAACCCTGAATCAAAGACTCCTGCGAGGAATCAAAGACAGCCTTCCAGAGATAAAATTCCACAAAAGCACCCATGACATCGCCAATCCGATAGAGAAGAAAGTTGACTCTATAGGTAATCAACTCCTGAATCCCTGCATTGATAAAGGGTTTATAACGTCGCCACAATTTGACCATCTTAGAGCTCCTTTCGGTAGAAGCGACGGATAATATCCTCAATATCCGTATCCAGCATCTTCAAATCGCGGATTTCAAAATCAGACAGGGTTTGCTTGATAATATCGGCCGACTGGTAGCGGGAACTATCGTATTGAATGTTGAGGCTATTTCCTTGTCTTTCAATGGTCATATCCGAAAAGCCTTCATAGTGAGAAAGGAGATGACTTTGACCTGGCATCAGTTCAAAGGAAAGAGTCTTCATCTTGCCAAAGGTTTCCTTGAGCTGGCTAACCGTTCCATCAAAAATCTCCTGCCCCTTGTCAATCATGAAAATCCGATCACAAAGTTGCTCAATGTCGCTCAGATCGTGAGTGGTCAAGAGAATGGTTGTTTCTTCCTCCTGATTGATTTGAGTAATGGCCCGACGAATGTTATCCTTGACCGAAACGTCCAAACCAATGGTCGGCTCATCTAAAAAGAGAACCTTGGGATTGTGGAGCAAGGAAGCTGCAATATCCGCCCGCATCCGTTGCCCAAGTGAAAGAGTTCGCACGGGGTCCTTGATAAAGTCTTTCAAATCCAAAACTTCATTTAAAAAATCCATGCGTTTATGAAAGAGCGAGTCTGGCACATCGTAAATCTCTTTCAAGACCGTGTAGGTCTCTTGCAGAGCCAAATCCCACCATAACTGGGTGCGTTGTCCGAAGACCACTCCAATATCCTTGACATAGTCTTGGCGATTGTCCTGTGGAATCTTGCCATTGATCCGACAATAGCCCGATGTCGGCTTTAAAATCCCTGTCAACATTTTGATGGTCGTTGACTTTCCAGCACCATTGGCCCCGATAAAGCCTAAAATTTGTCCTTTTGGAACCTCAAAGGTTAAATCCTTGACTGCTTCAAAGGTCTGCTTTTCAGGATGAATAAAGGAGCGCAAAGCCCCTTTCAAGCCTGGTTCCTTGACAGTCTTCACAAAATTTTTCTGAAGATGTTCCACTTCTATCATTGCCATAACTCTCTCCCTATCGCAAGGAATAGCAACATTGTGTTTTTAACTACAAATATTCTAAATCCTTACTTTCTACACCTTCTAAATTTTATCATTACAGAAGGCTTTATACCAACCTATTATAGTCCAATAAAAACTAGAATGCAAGCGTTTGCTTATAGGTTATGAAATTAGAGATCTCTCTCTTAAAAAATACTTTTTATCAAAAATACTGGTTTAATCGTTTCCTTAGAACACCAAAAAAACCTGCCTTCACAGGCAGGTTTCATCTGTATTATTCAGCTAGATTACGCTTTACCTTCTGAACCGAATACGTCGATACGTTCTTCAACTGATGCTTGGATAGCTTTTACACCGTCAGCCAAGAATTTACGTGGGTCGAAGAGTTTTTTCTTGTCGTATTCTGCTTCGTTTGCTTCGTAGTCACGAGCAAATTTACGAGTTGCGTTAGCGAATGCGATTTGGCATTCAGTGTTAACGTTAACTTTCGCAACACCAAGTTTGATAGCTGCTTGGATTTGGTCATCAGGAATACCTGAACCACCGTGCAATACGATTGGGAAGCCTGGAAGAGCTTCTGTCAATTTCTTCAAGTGGTCAAGGTCAAGACCTTCCCAGTTTGCTGGGTAAGGACCGTGGATGTTACCGATACCAGCGGCCAAGAAGTCGATACCAGTTGCAACCATTGCTTTAGCGTCTTCGATTGGAGCCAATTCACCTTTACCGATGATACCGTCTTCTTCACCACCGATAGTACCAACTTCAGCTTCTACTGAGATACCTTTAGCGTGTGCTTTTTCAACAACGTCCTTAGCCAATTTAAGGTTTTCTTCAACTGGAAGGTGTGAACCGTCAAACATGATTGAAGTGTAACCAACTTCGATACACTCAAGTGCATCTTCGTAGTGACCGTGGTCAAGGTGGATAGCTACTGGTACAGTGATACCCATTGACTCAACAAGGTTAGCGATCAAGTTGCGAGCAACTTTGTAACCACCCATGTATTTAGCAGCACCCATTGAAGTTTGGATCAAAACTGGAGCTTTTTTAGCTTCTGCTGCACGCAAGATAGCTTGAGTCCACTCAAGGTTGTTTGTGTTAAATCCACCAACTGCATAACCGTTGTCACGAGCTGCTTGGACAAATTTTTCTGCTGAAACGATTGCCATTTGTCAGGCCTCCTATATATTTTTTGGGACATCCCATTTACATTGTTCATTTTATCACTTTTTGATAAAAAAAGCTAGTTTTTCCCATACTTTAGATTGAATTTCTTACAATCCAATCAATGTAACCCCTTTCTTCTCCTTAGTCCTGAGTGACTTTGGGATAACGTATGAAGAAGCTCAAGCAATCGCCCTGAATCTCAAAATGATAAGGTAATTTCTCGTGTTCTAATAAACTTTTGACCACAAAGAGTCCCATCCCCGAACCCTTGGCCTTGCGACTAGCATTTTCAGAAAAAGACTGGGCCAGTTTTTCTTGTTCTTCAGGACTACAGCTATTCTCGATATAGAGTTCTCCTTCTCTCTCGCCAATGCGGACCAGGCCACCTGAAGTGGAGTGCTTGATAGCATTACTGATGAGATTGGATAGGATTAACTTCATCACAGATGGGTTTATGTAAGCCTGCTGATGGGTCAAGCTATTCTCTATCCGAAGCTCTCTTTCCTTAGCGAGTAGAGCATAATCCTCGACCAAGGCTTGCGTCATTTGGAGCAGGTCAATTTTTTTCCTATCATCTCTTAATTCCTGAACAGAAGAGAGAGAAAGTATCTGGAGAACGTGATGACTGAGGTCGTCCACAATCTCCAAGGCTACTCCCAGATAGTGGTCTCTATCCTTGTAACGACCAATATTTTCCTTCATATTTTCGATTAGGATCTTCAAACTAGCTAGAGGTGTTTTCAATTCATGAGAAGCTCCTCGTAAGAACTCAACCTTCATCTTCTCCAGCTGAAGAATAGCTTCATTCTTGTCATGCAAGTCCGCAATGACAGTCAAGAGATGCTGGTAAAGGCTATTGATTTGTTCCTTGAGATCACCTATCTCATCCTTAGAATCCACGCGCAA
>CALHBZ010000266.1 GCA_937930605.1 Streptococcus oralis | reverse complement strand
TAGATAGACAGTAGGCAATACAGTCTAACTTTCCTTACTATTTTATCAAATTTCAGCTAAATTGCAAGTGTTTTACACACATTTTGTGAATTATTCTAAATCTCACACTTTCTCATTCTTTTCCTTTTCCAACGGATTCATTTTAAACACTTTTGACCAGACTAACCTCAAGTCTTTTTATCAAAAAAATCAGGTCTCCCTGATTTTTAGATTGATTCTGATTTTTCTTGTTCTTTTTCTTTGGCTTCTTTATGATTTTCATATAATTTCGCCAAGAACTTAGTAATTTCTTTTAGGATGGAATAAGTTGGCACCGCTACAATCATTCCGATAACACCGTAAATATTGCTAGATAGCAAGAGAAGAACCAGAATGGTAATTGGATGAACTTTCATAACTCCTCCGACGATACGGGGGTAGAGGATATTCCCATCCACCTGTTGAATAATCAGCATATAAATTACTGCAATGAGAACTCTGTGCGGATCAGTAAAGACATTGGCGATAATCATAGGAATCAGACCGATACTTGGACCAACATAGGGAATCAGATTGGCAATGCCAGAAAAAATAGCAAAGACTAAGGCGTACCTCAAGCCAATAACACTGTAACCAACATAGGCCAAACATCCGATTATGACCGCATCAATCGCAATTCCACTGATATAACGTGCTACAGTAGCGTTCAAATTCTTCAAGAGACTGGAGAAGTTTAATTTATCATGCTTTAGGACTGTTCGTTCCAACATCGGGAGGAACTTATGACCATCAAGCAAGAAATAAATCAAAAAGACTGGTGTCATAATGAGAATCAAAACAGTACTAAACAAGGCTGAAAGAACGCTGCCTAAACTATTGCTCACACTGTTAAGAATGTTTTGTAAAATATCAACGTAAGATAAATTCAACTGTTGAATGGTTTTTTGAATATCAATATTTTGAAAGATTGGATTCATTGATAAATCATATATCAAATCTTGCAAGCGGCTATAGATATTTTGGCTAGAAATAATCAAGCTTGTCAACTGATTGATCAAAATCGGTAGCAAGTAGACTACTCCTACTACTATTGTGCCAATCAAGGCACAAAGAGTGATGAGCACACCTATCAAACGATTGATTTTACATTTCTTTTCTAAAAATGTTACGATGGGATTTGTCAGGTAATAGAAAAATCCTCCGAGCAAAAATGGAATCATAATGGTATTGGCAACCATCACAAAAGGTGTGACAATCGCTCCCATCTCTCTCCAAAGATATAAAATAAGAGTTAGTAGTAAAATTTCAGCTGTCCAAAAAAATAACTTGTTTCTACGGAACATAGCTACCTCCTTCTTTCTATTTTATCATATTTCTTAAAAATATTGAGTCGCTTTGTTATAAAAACAAGAATATTTTTTTGCTTTGTGATAGAATAAAACTACTATGAAGAAAATAATTTTATCCTTACTAACTCTTATCATTTTTGGTACAGCCATTCCTACTGTATCTGCGCAAGATTTTGATGTCGCTGCCAAGCATGCCATTGCTGTTGAAGCAAACACTGGGAAAATTCTCTACGAAAAAGATGCTACTCAAGCTGTTGAAATTGCTTCAATCACCAAGATTCTCACTGTCTACCTAGTCTATGAAGCCTTGGAACAAGGAACCATCAGCCTATCTACACCCGTCGATATTTCGGACTACCCTTACAAACTTACAACTAATTCTGAGGCCAGTAACGTCCCTATGGAAGCTCGAAATTATACTGTTGAACAATTATTAGAGGCTACAATGGTATCCAGCGCCAACAGTGCTGCTATTGCGCTAGCAGAAAAAATTGCTGGTTCAGAGAAAGACTTCGTTGACAAGATGAGAGCGAAACTTCTTGAATGGGGAATTCAAGATGCAACTATTGTAAACACAACTGGTTTAAATAATGAGACCCTTGGCGATAATATCTATCCTGGTTCTAAAAAAGATGATGAAAACAAGTTGAGTGCCTACGATGTTGCAATTGTTGCTCGTAATCTCATCCGAGATTATCCTCAAGTTTTGGAAATCACCAAAAAACCAACTTCTACCTTTGCAGGACTTGAAATCCACTCAACTAACTATATGTTGGAGGGAATGCCTGCCTATCGTGGGGGGGTTGATGGACTAAAGACAGGTACTACTGATAAAGCCGGTGCTTCTTTCGTTGGAACAACTGTTGAGAAAGGGATGCGTATTATTACGGTTGTTTTGAATGCAGATCAACAAGATACCAACCCTTATGCACGTTTTACTGCAACTTCTGCACTTTTAGATTATATTTCTGCAAACTTTGCCTTAAAAACTGTCGTTCAGAAAGGTGAAGCATACAACGATAGTAAAGTAACTGTTCTTGATGGTAAAGAAGATAATGTGTCAGCTGTCGCTAAGTCAGATATTTCCATCGTCCAACGCATTGGAAGCAGTACTACACCAGCTCTGCAATTCACACCGAAAGCAAGATCAGAAATGGCTCCATTGGAAGAAGGCAAGGTTGTCGGTACCCTAACCTATGATGATCAGGATTTGATTGGTCAAGGCTACCTCACTTCAGAAAAACCATCTTTTGAAATGGTTTCTGAAAAGAAAGTTGAAAAAGCCTTCTTTTTGAAGGTTTGGTGGAATCAATTTATCCGCTTTATCAATGAAAAACTATAAAAAAATCGCGATTCTACGCGATTTTTTTATTTTACTTCATCTCTTTAAAAGCTGCTTCCGCGTCAGCATTGCTAATAGCGCCAAATTGGATTTTTCCAATTTTTCCTTGACTGTCAATCAAGTATTCCGTTGGAATACTACGAATTTGGTAGGCTTGGAAGGTGGTTGCTTGGGTATCATATAGAACTGGTATGTCCTTATAGCCTTGATCTTGGTACCATTTTGGAAAATCTTGAACTGTTTTTTCACCTTGTAGGCCAGGTGCAATGACACTCAAGATTTCAAAGTCTCGATCTTGTTTGGCAGCTAATTCCATTAGCTCAGGCATGCTTTTTTTACATGGTCCACACCAAGAGGCCCAGAATTTCAAATAGACCTTTTTCCCTTTATAGTCTGATAATTTCACTTCTTTGCCATCCATAGACTGCAAGGTGAAGTCTGGCGCATCCTTTCCTACTGCGATTTGTTGTACAGTAGGTTGTTTGGGACTGCTCGTTTGTTTGGTTTCTTTTTCGCCACAGGCAATCAACAAAAATAAAGACATGAGACTCAATCCCGCAAAAATCATTTTTTTCATCTTTTTCTCCTTTTATCCAAGAATTCCTGACAAGGCATTTAACTGCCCTAGCATTAATAATAATCCCATCAAAATAATCAAAGCTCCCCCAATTTTCTTTAGTAGGATCATATGGGGTTTTAGTTTACTAAAGTAGGGCATAATCCAACCCGAAGCCAAGGCCAAAATGATGAAAGGTAGAGCCATTCCCAATGTGTACACTAAGGTTAGTAATGCTCCTTGCCAAGCACCATTCCCTCCTGAAGCCGCCAGAGCCAAGACCGAACTTAAAACTGGTCCGATACAAGGGGTCCATCCAAAACTAAAGGTTATCCCAAGTAAAAAGGCTGACAAATAGTGATTCGACTTTGATTGTTTGAAGGTGACTGCCTTTTGAACTTCCAGTTTATTGAAATGTAAGATTTCCATCTGGTGAAGGCCCAAAAGGATAATGACTACTCCCATTACATAACGAAACCAGTCAGCATAGAGCATGTGCCCTAAGAATCCAGCTCCAAATCCCAAAATAAAGAAAATAAGGGAGATTCCAGCAATAAAGCACAAGGTCCGAATTAAGCCCGACCATGCAACATCTCTTCCGAAAAAGCGAAAGCTTTTCGAATTTCCCTGATCATCCAGTAAAATACCAGCATAGACTGGTAGCAAAGGGAAGATGCAGGGTGAAAAGAAAGACAGTATGCCGGCTAAAAAAACTGATACTAAAAATATAATAGACTCCAACGAATTACCTACTTTCACAAAATTCTAATCTTATTTTACTACAAAAGAAAAAATTTGTGACAACTTTGCTACGCTTGTCTGTTTTATCTAAACTGAATATAAAAAAAGGAGCTAAGCTCCCTTCATTTTAATAAGTTCCTTCTTCACCTTGACTAGTCAAGATTACAGGACCGTCTTTGGTAATTACGAACTGGTGTTCATATTGGCAAGACAGGCCGCCATCGATGGTTTTATGAGCCCAGCCAGTCTTCATATCTGTATCAATTTCCCAATCTCCAGTATTAATCATGGGTTCAATAGTCAGCACCATTCCTTCACGGAGACGAAGACCACGACCTGCAACACCGTAGTTAGGGACCATTGGCTCCTCGTGCATAGTTGGACCAACTCCGTGACCAACCAAATCACGCACTACACCATAACCGCGACTTTCAGCGTATTCTTGAATGGCTGCACCGATATCTCCGATACGGTTTCCAACAACTGCTTGCTCAATCCCTATATACATAGCTTCCTTGGTCACATCCATCAAGTTTTTCACTTCTTCAGAGGGGGTACCAACAGCATAAGCCCAGCACGAGTCTGCTAGACCACCAGTATAACTTTGGGTGTATTTTTTCATTTGCTCAACATTATTAAAGTTGAGTTTTGACACATTGAGGTCGGATTTGGCAATCGGACCACCTAGAACCATGTCAACCTTGAGTAAATCGCCATCTTTCAAGATGTAATGACGTGGAAAAGCGTGAGCTACTTCGTCGTTGAGAGAGCAACAAGTGGCATAGGGGTAATCCATGACAGCACCATCCACGCCAATCTGTAGAGGAAGGAAATTCTCCTCTTTGCAACGGCGACGAACATACTCTTCTACTTCCCACATATCCACGCCTGGCTTAATCAAATCACGTAAGCCGATATGGATACTAGCGAGGAAATCACCTGCCTTGTCCATGGCTTCGATTTCACGTGCTGATTTTAAAGTTATCATTTTTTCTCCTAGATTCTAATTAATTTTAACTGTAACATTTGCTTTTGAAACAATCTGATGACCATGATAAATATCATAATCAATAATAGATGAGCGTCTCGTGTGGTGAATAATACGAGCCTGAATCCGCAAAGTATCATCTATCTGTACAGCCTGCAAGAAGTAAATTAGCATCTGCTCAATGATGAGATTGCGTCTGCTATTTGCCACCAAATCCTGTGTCATATGAGTTAAAATTTCAGCAAGAACACCATTTGCCAAAACTCCGTTCTTTTCAAGCATAAAGGGCTCAACTGTAATCACAACTTCGTCGTGATGATAAGACAACTTCTGACCAATTTGCTCTGAAAAAGTCGGCAAGGCTGAAACCTGAGAACGACTCATCTTATCCATGACATCTCGTCTTGTAATCACCCCGAGCAAGGTTTGGTTACTTCTGACAACGGGAACCATCTCAAAGTCTTCTGCGATCATCCGTTGACTGACATTGGCAATATTAGTCGCTAAGCCTGTTACGAAAATGCTGCGCGTCATCACCTTATCAATCGTCGTGCTAGGGGATTTGTCCCCTGCATCACGCATGGTAATCACTCCCACAACCACTTGATGTTGGTTAATGACTGGGAAACGACTACTTCTGTTCTTACGTACCAAGTCCAAATAGTCTTTCACTGTGTCCGTTTCCCTCAAAAAGCCATACTCATGGCTAGGACGATAGATTTTTTCAACTGTTAAAATGTCTGTCTTAATCTGCACATTTGACAAAGCTCTATTGATCATGGTTGCAACTGTAAAGGTATCATGCTTGCTTCGTAAAACAGGGATTCCTTTCTGATTGGCAAGTTCCAGTACATCCTCATGCACATGAAAACCACCCGTCACCAGAACTGCATTTTCATTTTCCAGCGCCAAAAGCTGAATACGAGTACGGTCTCCGACGATTAACAAACCACCATCATTCAGATAGGATAAGATATTCCGCTCGGTCATAGCCCCGATTGAAAATTTGCTGAATTCCCTGTCCAACCCTTCCTGACCAGCCAAGACTTCAGATGAGGTTACTTCTGCAATCTCTGCATAGGTCAGTTTTTCAATCGCCACTTTCTGAGATTTGACACGAATGGTTCCACTACGAGGTCGAGTTTCTACAATTCCACGGTTTTCAGCTTCTTTAATGGCACGATAAGCCGTCCCATCACTGACACCCAAGTGATTGGAAATGCTACGAACACTGACACGTTTTCCTATTGGTAACTCTTCCAGATAACTTAAGATTTCTTGGTGTTTACTCACTGAACTCTCCTTTTATGTATCGAAATTCAAGGTAGTCCCTCATTTTTCGTGTATAGCGATCGCTCCCCTTAAACTGTCGGAAGAGACTAAATCCCGATTTTAAGGCGACTTTCTGACTAGCTTGATTCTCCAGATGAGTGATGATGGATAATTGTTTTAAACCAAATTCTTCAAATGAAAGCTGACATAGCTTGGTAACTACTTCTGTCATAAAACCTTGAGACCAAGAATCCTTTCTTAAGAAATATCCAATCTCAGCTTCTTTTTTGATTTCGTCAATTTTTTCAAATTTGATAGAACCAATCATTTCCTGGTTGTCTTGATTACAAATTGCCCAGACACCTAGAGGAGTCTTCATAAAATAGTTAGCAAGTGCGTACTGACTTTCTTCTAAACTTGCTTGACTGGGAAAAATAAATTGTAGATTTTCAGGATCTGAAGCAATCTCGTGAAAAGCTTGACTATCACTAAAAAAGAAAGGACGCAAATACAAGCGCTCCGTTTCAAAGAAAGAAAACATTGCTAATTTGGTCCAAATATTCATAATCACCTCAACGGTTTAGTCTTCAACAAGTGTAATATCTGCTCCGAGACTGCGTAATTTTTCAATAATATCTGAGTAACCACGAAGGATAAACTCAATATTCGTAATTTCAGTCTGACCTTGAGCCATCAAGCCAGCGATGACAAGTGCAGCACCAGCTCGCAAGTCTGTAGCTTTCACCTTGGCACCATGCAGAACACGTCCACCAGTGTAGAAAATATGGTCATTTGTAGTCATAATATCTGCATCCATTTTCGCTAACTCAAAGACATGATTGACACGTTTCTCATAAATCGTGTCAATAATAGTACCACGACCTTGAGCTGTCAGCAAAAGCGGTGTGATAGGCTGTTGCAAATCCGTTGCAAAACCAGGATAGGGAGCTGTTTTGATATTGATAGCCTTCAAATCAGATTGCTCTTCAACGAAGATACTATCTTCAGAGACCGTCATACGAACGCCCATTTCCTCTAGTTTGGCGATAAATCCTTCTAAGTGTTCATAAAGAACATTGTTAATACGGATTCCTGTACCAACCGCTGCAGCAAGTGAAATATAGGTTCCAGCTTCAATGCGGTCTGGAATGACCTGGTGGCGCGTTCCATGAAGTTTCTCGACACCATCAATAATGATAATATCAGTCCCTGCACCACGAATGTGGGCCCCCATATTATTCAAAAGGGTAGCCACATCTATGATTTCTGGTTCACGAGCTGCATTTTCAATGACAGTACGTCCCTTAGCTTTAACAGCCGCAATCATGGTATTAATCGTCGCACCAACACTGACTGTATCCATGTAGATACTTGCACCATGAAGACCCATTCCTTGAGCAGACAAATTCATATTGTCTCCCTCATAACTCACCTTAGCTCCCATAGCTTCGAAAGCTTTGAGATGAAGATCAATCGGACGGGGTCCCAGATCACATCCGCCAGGAAGTCCAACCGTAGCTTCACCAAAGCGACCTAAAAGACTTCCATAGAAATAATAAGATGCACGAAGGCTATTGATCTTGCCATAAGGCATTGGGATATTCTGAACACCTCTAGGATCAATCTCCAAAACATCATCGTAGCGTTTTACTTTCGCTCCCATGATTTCCATAATCTCTACAAGACTAGCAACGTCTGAAATATCTGGGACACAATCCAAAGTGACAACATCATCTGCCAGTATAATAGCAGGAATTAATGCTACAACACTATTCTTAGCACCGCTAATAGTGATTTCACCTTGCAATGGATGTCCACCATTGATGACAATTTTTCTCATGTTATACTCTTTCAAAATTTACTAAAAAGGTCTTTACATTCTATTATACCATAGTTCTCCTATTTTTCCCATTTCTGTTTAATAAAATTCTCTCTCTTTTTATCTTCTAAAATAGAAAAAAGACCTATCACACAAGCCATGAAGCTTGATATGATAGGCTTTGAAATGTTAGATTAACGTACTGTACGGATACGCATTGTGTTTGTACGGACAGCTTCTCCAAGCGGCACACCTGCAACGATAACGATATCGTCACCAGATTCTACAAGCCCTGCTTCAACTGCTTTACGTTCAGCGATTTCGAACATATCATCAGTTGATGATGGAGCTTCAGTCAACATTGGGATAACACCCCAGTTCAACATCAATCCACGCTCTGTCAATTCATCGAATGTCAATGCTAAGATATCAGCATTTGGACGGTATTTAGAAATCAAACGTGCTGTGTGACCAGTCTTAGTAAGGGTAACAACCAATTTGATGTTCATTGAGTTAGTAGCATCTTTAACAGCTGAAGCCATAACTTCTGTCTTAGAGTTACGTTCGAAAGTATCTGAGTTCAAACGTCCGTACTCGTTAAGAAGAGTTTGAGCGTTCTTGTCGATCGTAGCCATTGTAGTTACTGACTCAAGTGGGTATTTACCGTTTGCAGACTCACCTGAAAGCATTGTAGCGTCAGTTCCGTCGATAACAGCGTTAA
>CALHBZ010000265.1 GCA_937930605.1 Streptococcus oralis | reverse complement strand
CTGAGATGGGTGTGACACAGATGAATATTGTTGGTTTTGACAAGCCAACCATTGAGCGAGCCCTAGAGTTGGTAGATGAGTATGAGCAACTCTACGCAACTATTGGCTGGCATCCGACGGAAGCAGGGACATACACAGACGAGATCGAAGCTTACTTGCTTGAAAAGCTAAAACATCCCAAGGTTGTTGCCTTGGGGGAGATTGGTCTGGACTACCATTGGATGACAGCGCCTAAGGAAGTGCAGGAACAGGTTTTTCGTCGTCAGATTCAGCTGTCTAAGGACCTGAATTTGCCTTTTGTGGTCCACACTCGTGATGCGCTAGAAGATACTTATGAGATTATCAGGAGTGAGGGCGTTGGTCCTCGTGGTGGCATCATGCATTCATTTTCAGGTTCTTTGGAGTGGGCGGAGAAGTTTGTCGAACTTGGCATGACCATTTCTTTCTCAGGAGTGGTGACCTTTAAAAAAGCGACGGATATTCAAGAGGTTGCTAGGGAACTTCCTTTGGATAAAATCCTCGTTGAGACAGATGCCCCTTACCTGGCTCCTGTTCCTAAACGTGGCCGTGAAAACAAAACCGCCTACACACGCTATGTGGTAGATTTTATCGCGGATTTGCGTGGGATGACGACAGAAGAATTAGCTGCTGTGACAAGTGCCAATGCAGAGCGTATCTTTGGATTGGACAGCAAGTGATGAAAGAAAAAATTTCCCAAGTCATCGTAGTCGAAGGACGGGATGATACGGCCAATCTCAAACATTACTTTGACGTAGAGACCTATGAGACACGAGGATCGGCTATCAATGACCAGGATATAGAGCGCATTCGTCGCCTGCATGACTTGCATGGAGTCATTGTCTTTACAGATCCTGACTTTAACGGTGAGCGCATTCGTCGCATGATTATGACAGCCATTCCGACAGTGCAACATGCCTTTCTCAAACGGTATGAAGCGGCTCCCAAGTCCAAGACCAAGGGGCGTTCTCTGGGGATCGAACACGCCAGCTATGAGGACCTGAAAACAGCGCTGGCTCAGGTGACAGAGCAATTTGAAAACGAGAATGAGTTTGACATTAATCGTAGTGACTTGATTCGACTTGGTTTCCTAGCGGGAGCAGACAGTCGTAAGCGCCGAGAATATCTGGGCGAACAGCTCCGCATCGGCTATTCCAATGGCAAGCAACTCCTCAAGCGTTTAGAGTTGTTTGGTGTGACCTTGGCAGAAGTGGAAGAGGCTATGGGAAGTTATGATAATAGCTAGATAGCCCAAAAATACAAAGGGAATGTGTTACAATAGAGGTACTTAGATTTATTTTGATAGCGTTCAAATAGAAACTTATAAGGAGAGAGCAAAATGAAAATCCGAGTTGACAGAGAGTCTATCTGCATGGGGGATGATGTTTTTTCTCATCAGATGGATCTTGATATCCCGGAGGATATGACAGTTAAGGATCTTTGTAGTTTTCTTCAAAAGGACAGATATCTGCCTAGATTGGATACAGAGTGGCTTCTCCGACATGGTGGAAAGACAATAACAAGCTATCATACAGAAACAAAAGAACTGACGAATCCCAGTATCTATCTAAAAGACTTGATTCATCAGAGTTCTAGAGGAAATGAATTTGTTTGGATATATCGCCGTTCCTATTAGAAAAGAGAATAAATGATTTTCTTAAAAGATAATGAATGAAAATTAGAACAATATGCATTGACTTTTTGACAACAAGAGGTGATCTAAACAGTTGGCCCTGTTTGGAGTGACTTTGACGGAAGGTAAAGCCTTCATAAAATGGTGAAAGGAAACGATATGGCAAATAGAAGTTATATTTACTTAAAAAACGGAGATGAAGCCCGTATTCTAACAGAGGGAATTTACACAATACCTTATTTTTGGCAATTGTTTTGGGATGAAGAAGATTTAAAAGCTCCTATTGCTCTCTGGGAAACAGCAGAAAAACTCGAAGAAGATGAAGAGGAAGCAGAAAAGTTTTACCAAGAGCAGAATGTAGATATCTTACTTTCTATTGAAAAATTCCAGCAAAATGCCCTCCAAAATCGGTCTTTTTTAGAAGAAAATGTCCCGCAATCCGTGCAACTATATGATGCCTTTGTTCGTTATATTCTTGCAAACGTAAAAGACGGTGATGTGCTTGGATTTGATCTTTTAGATGTTGTTTTTATGGACCAAGTGTCTGTTGTTTCTGATAAACTGTTAAAAAACATACGAGCTATTCGGGGAAATCAACCTAAAGATTTAGATTTTTCTTTGACAGAAAAGAACTTAATTGGTCTTGCTATGGGTTTTCCTGATTATTATGCTTCAGAATTATTGCCAGAAGATAATATTCTAGATTCGGTTGCCTATCATGATGAGTTGAAGAAAATGGATTCCCAAGAAAATAAAAAAGCACTTGATATGACTGGAGCTGATTCAAAAGGGAACAAACATCGTGTTCTTTTTGTATTTTGGATTTTGTTGGTACTAGGAATTGTGTGGCTTCTATATATTATTTTTAGCTAATAATTAGAAAAGAGAATAGATGAGAATTGCAGATTATAGCGTGACCAAGGCAGTGCTGGAGCGTCACGGATTTACCTTTAAAAAATCCTTCGGGCAAAATTTCCTGACGGATACCAATATCCTTCAAAAAATCGTGGATACGGCTGAGATTGATGACCAGGTCAATGTCATCGAAATTGGCCCAGGAATTGGTGCCTTGACGGAGTTTTTGGCTGAGCGTGCGGCAGAAGTTATGGCTTTTGAGATTGACCACCGTTTGGTGCCAATTTTAGCAGATACTTTACGTGATTTTGACAATGTTACTGTAGTAAACGAGGACATTCTTAAGGTTGACTTGGCGCAGTATATCCAGAATTTCAAAAATCCTGAACTACCAATCAAGGTAGTAGCCAACTTGCCATACTACATTACGACGCCTATTCTCATGCACTTGATCGAGAGTGGCATTCCTTTTAGTGAGTTTGTCGTCATGATGCAGAAAGAAGTAGCGGATCGCATCTCAGCACAGCCAAATACTAAGGCCTACGGTAGTTTGTCTATTGCTGTGCAGTATTACATGACTGCTAAGGTTGCCTTTATCGTGCCTCGTACGGTCTTTGTGCCAGCGCCAAACGTGGACTCGGCTATCCTGAAAATGGTGCGCCGTCCAGAACCAGCTGTAGCAGTGGAAGACGAGAGCTTCTTCTTTAAGGTTTCCAAGGCTAGTTTCACTCATCGTCGCAAGACCTTGTGGAATAACCTGACAGGTTACTTTGGCAAGGCTGAAGAAGTCAAGGACAAGCTGACCAAGGCTTTGGTTCAAGCAGGTTTGTCACCGAGTGTACGTGGAGAAGCTCTCAGCTTGGCAGAATTTGCTCGCCTAGCAGATGCACTTAAAGGACAAGGACTCTAGGATGCAGGGACAAATCATTAAAGCCTTGGCGGGCTTCTACTATGTGGAGAGTGAGGATCAAGTTTACCAGACGCGTGCGCGCGGAAATTTCCGTAAAAAAGGTCATACACCCTACGTCGGGGATTGGGTAGACTTTTCTGCGGAAGAGAACTCAGAAGGCTATATTTTGAAAATCCAGGAACGAAAAAATAGTCTGGTTCGCCCGCCCATTGTCAATATTGACCAAGCCGTGGTTATCATGTCGGTCAAGGAACCGGACTTCAACAGCAATTTGTTGGATCGCTTCTTGGTTCTTTTGGAGCACAAGGGTATTCATCCCATCGTTTATATTTCTAAAATGGATTTGCTAGAAGATAGGGAAGAATTAAGTTTTTACCAACAAACCTATCGTGCCATTGGTTACGACTTTGTGACTAGTAAGGAAGAGCTCCTGCCCTTGTTAACAGGTAAGGTTACGGTCTTTATGGGGCAGACAGGTGTTGGTAAGTCAACCCTTCTTAATAAAATCGCACCGAATCTCAATCTAGAAACAGGAGAAATCTCAGATAGTCTGGGTCGCGGGCGCCATACCACTCGTGCAGTCAGTTTTTACAATCTCAATGGTGGTAAAATCGCAGACACGCCAGGATTTTCATCTCTGGATTATGAAGTGACAACGGCTGAAGACCTCAATCAGGCCTTTCCAGAGATTGCCACTGTCAGTCGAGACTGTAAATTCCGTACCTGTACCCATACCCATGAACCGTCTTGTGCAGTCAAGCCAGCAGTAGAGGAAGGTATTATTGCCAACTTCCGTTTTGACAACTATCTCCAATTCCTCAGTGAAATTGAAAATCGCAGAGAAACCTACAAAAAAGTCAGCAAAAAAATTCCAAAATAAGGAGAAACCTATGTCTCAATACAAGATTGCTCCGTCAATTCTGGCAGCAGATTATGCCAACTTTGAACGTGAAATCAAACGCCTAGAAGCAACTGGGGCAGAGTATGCCCATATCGATATCATGGATGGTCACTTTGTACCACAAATCAGCTTTGGTGCAGGTGTAGTCGAAAGCCTTCGCCCCCATAGCAAGATGGTCTTTGACTGCCACTTGATGGTGTCTAATCCTGAGCATCATTTAGAAGACTTTGCGCGTGCAGGTGCAGATATCATCAGTATCCATGTGGAAGCAACGCCTCATATTCATGGTGCTCTTCAAAAGATTCGTTCTTTGGGAGTGAAGCCCTCAGTCGTCATCAATCCTGGTACGCCGGTTGAAGCGATTAAGCACGTACTTCATCTAGTTGATCAAGTTTTGGTCATGACAGTGAATCCTGGTTTCGGTGGGCAAGCCTTTCTACCAGAGACCATGGATAAGATTCGTGAGTTGGTTGCCCTTCGTGAGGAAAAAGGTTTGAACTTTGAAATCGAAGTGGATGGTGGAATTGATGACCAAACTATTGCTCAAGCCAAAGAAGCTGGTGCGACCGTTTTTGTAGCAGGGTCTTATGTCTTTAAGGGAGATGTCAATGAACGAGTGCAAGCTCTCAGAAAACAACTGGACTAGGGTTGCAGTTTTTGCAGGCGGAGACCGTGGTCATTATCGGACGGATTTTGATTGCTTTGTCGGTGTGGATCGAGGATCGCTCTGGGTCTTAGAAGAAGATCTGCCTCTCGCTCTAGCCGTTGGAGATTTTGATTCTGTGACTGCAGAAGAACGTCAGGTGATTCAAAAAGGTGCCCAGCATTTTGTTCAAGCCCAGCCAGAAAAGGATGATACAGATCTGGAATTGGCTCTCTTAACCATCTTTGAGCAAAATCCTCAAGCTCAGGTTACTATTTTTGGTGCTCTTGGTGGTCGCATCGACCACATGCTGGCCAATGTCTTTTTACCTAGCAATCCCAAGTTGGCGCCCTATATGCGCCAAATAGAAATTGAAGATGGACAAAACTTGCTTGCCTATTGTCCAGAAGGGACCAGCCAGCTTCAACCACGTTCGGACTACGACTATCTAGCCTTTATGCCGGTTCGGGATAGCCAGTTGACCATTCTCGGTGCCAAGTATGAGTTGACAGAGGAAAATTTTTTCTTTAAAAAAGTGTACGCTTCTAACGAATATATAGATAGGGAAGTTTTGGTAACTTGCCCAGATGGCTATGTAGTCGTGCTGCATAGCAAGGACAGGAGATAGGATGGAGATTTTACTTGTTATTTTATTAGTTGCTAATCTTCTTGGGCTCTTTCTCATTTGGCAAAGGCAGGATAAGCAGGAAAAACACCTAAGCAAGAGCTTGGAGGATCAGGCAGACAATCTTTCAGATCAACTGGATTATCGCTTTGAACAAGCCAGACAAGCCAGCCTGTTAGACCAAAAAGATCTGGAAGTAGCTGTCAGCGACCGCTTGCAGGAGGTCCGAATGGAGTTGCACCAAGGCCTAACTCAAGTCCGTCAAGAAATGACGGATAATCTCCTTCAAACCAGAGACAAGACCGACCAACGTCTCCAAGCCTTACAAGAATCAAATGAGCAACGTCTAGAACAAATGCGCCAAACAGTCGAGGAAAAACTAGAAAAGACCTTGCAGACGCGCTTGCAGGCTTCCTTCGAGACAGTTTCCAAACAACTGGAGTCTGTTAATCGAGGTCTTGGAGAAATGCAGACAGTTGCCCGTGATGTCGGAGCCCTCAACAAGGTTCTCTCAGGAACCAAGACGCGAGGCATTCTGGGAGAATTGCAACTGGGGCAAATCATCGAAGACATCATGACACCAGCCC
>CALHBZ010000264.1 GCA_937930605.1 Streptococcus oralis | reverse complement strand
CCTTTGGGCATTTTTATGCTAAAATAGTAGCTATGGATAAAATTATTAAAACAATATCAGAAAGCGGAGCCTTTCGTGCTTTTGTCCTTGATAGCACGGAAACCGTCCGCACTGCTCAAGAAAAACATCAAACCCAAGCCAGTTCAACTGTCGCACTTGGTCGTACCCTTATCGCTAGCCAAATTCTCGCAGCCAATGAAAAAGGAAATACCAAGCTAACGGTTAAAGTTCTTGGAACGAGCTCTCTCGGTGCCATCATCACAGTTGCAGATACTAAGGGAAATGTCAAAGGCTATGTGCAAAATCCCGGTGTAGATATCAAAAAAACTGCAACAGGTGAAGTCCTAGTCGGTCCTTTTGTCGGCAATGGCCAATTTCTCGTTATCACAGACTATGGCACTGGAAATCCTTACAACTCCATGACTCCTCTCATCTCTGGGGAAATCGGTGAAGACTTGGCATACTACCTAACTGAAAGCCAACAAACCCCTTCAGCAGTCGGCCTCAATGTTCTTTTGGATAAAGACGACAAGGTCGAAGTTGCCGGTGGTTTTCTTCTCCAAGTCTTGCCAGGAGCCAAGGAAGAAGAGATTGCTCGCTTTGAGAAACGCATCCAAGAAATGCCAGCTATCTCAACACTTCTGGAAAGCGACGACCATATCGAAGCTCTCCTCAAGGCTATCTACGGTGACGAAGCCTACAAACGTCTATCTGAAGAAGAAATTCGTTTCCAATGTGACTGCAGCAAAGACCGTTTTATGAACGCTCTTGCCAGCCTGCCAAGCTCAGACCTTGAAGAAATGAAAGAGGAAGACCACGGGGCAGAAATCACTTGTCAATTCTGCCAAACGACTTACAACTTTGATGAAAACGACCTGGAGGAACTCATTCGTGACAAATCTTAATACACCTTTTATGATTGGCAATGTTGAGATTCCCAATCGTACTGTTTTAGCACCCATGGCTGGCGTGACCAACTCAGCCTTTCGTACCATCGCAAAAGAGCTCGGAGCTGGACTTGTTGTCATGGAAATGGTCTCTGACAAGGGAATCCAATACAACAACGAAAAAACCCTGCACATGCTTCATATCGATGAAGGAGAAAACCCGGTTTCTATCCAACTTTTTGGTAGTGATGAAGACAGCCTCGCACGCGCAGCAGAATTCATCCAAGAAAACACCAAGGCCGATATCGTCGATATCAACATGGGCTGCCCAGTTAACAAAATCGTGAAGAATGAAGCTGGCGCTATGTGGCTCAAGGACCCAGACAAGATCTACTCTATCATCAACAAGGTCCAATCTGTCCTTGATATCCCCCTCACCGTCAAAATGCGTACGGGATGGTCTGATGCATCCCTAGCCGTGGAGAATGCCCTCGCTGCTGAAGCTGCTGGTGTCTCTGCCCTCGCTATGCATGGCCGTACCCGAGAACAAATGTATACTGGTCACGCTGACCTTGAGACCTTGCACGACGTAGCCCAAGCTCTAACCAAGATTCCATTTATCGCCAACGGTGACATCCGTACGGTCCAAGAAGCCAAACAGCGTATCGAAGAAGTCGGGGCTGACGCTGTTATGATTGGTCGCGCAGCCATGGGAAATCCCTACCTTTTCAACCAGATCAATCACTACTTTGAAACAGGAGAAATTCTTCCTGATTTGACCTTTGCAGACAAGATGAAAATCGCCTACGAACACTTGAAACGCTTGATTAACCTCAAAGGAGAAAACGTCGCAGTTCGTGAATTCCGTGGACTCGCTCCTCACTACCTTCGGGGAACATCTGGTGCAGCCAAACTTCGTGGAGCCATTTCCCAAGCTAGCACCCTAGCAGAAATTGAAGCCCTCTTACAACTAGACAAAGCTTAATACACAAAAAACCGTAGCTTACTTGAAGTTTACGGTTTTTTTTATCCAAGGAAATCCTAGATACTATTATTGAATCAAGGCAACACTCGAAACTTTACCATCCGCACCTGTTGTAATTTGGATAATTTTTCCTCCACCGACTTTGGCATTATACTTGCCGTCATCAAGGGTGTAAGAGTAGCCTCTAATAGAGTAGTTTTCTTTCTTTCCATCTACAGTTTCTACTGTAAATTGGCCCCCTGATGAAACCGTAATCGTTTCGCCATTCGCTCCCTTCCAATTGCCTGCTGCAGCTGAGAAGTCACCATCCACCATGGTTAAAACTCCCTTGTAGCGTTTGTTGTGTTCTGCTTGCTTGTCTTGAAGTTTGCGGTCAGTTGTCGGGTCATAGCTTGACTGGTTAGACTGGGCTTGAGAACCTTGCTGAGTTGACGGAGTCTGAGAAGGGGCTGGTTGACTAGGAGTTGCTTGTTCTTGTCTTGATTCAGGAGCTGGTTTCGCTTGTGATTGATCTGCTGTTGTAGAAGACTGGTCAGAAGATGCTGGAGCTTTTTCAGATGAAGCTGAACTTGAAGATTTTTGAGTCTTGCTTTCTTTGTTAGAAGAAGCTGCCTTAGAACTTGATGATTGGCTTGTCTTGGCAGAGCTGCTGGTTTGAGTGGTTTCGTTTTTATTTCCACAAGCTCCCAGTAGCAAGGTAGAAGCCAATACAGTCGCTGTCATCAATTTGATATAGGTTTTCTTTTTCATATTCCTACTCCTTTGTAACATTTTTGAAATGTTAAGAAATCTTTTTGTAATATAATTGTAACATTAGGCCTTGAATCTGTCAACTATTTAGAGAAACTATTTTAAAAATTGTTTTCTCTACTATTTCTATTCGTAATCGAAACGAAAAAATAGATAAATTTCCTAGATTAGAGTCATATTTTTTGCATCACTCTTGTGTACTCGCTTGCATTGGACTACAATACTATTGAAATAGGATATAGGAGGTAGGGGGTAGATTCTTATGGCAAACAAGTATTTCAAGTATCTTCCTTGGTTGATTTTGAGAGCTATTAGCTCTTAACAAAAAGCCTCTTACTATTCGCGAACTGCATTTGATGTATTCTATCTGACAATGATCTTTATGATCGTCTATATTGTCTTGTTATTTTTGCATGAGAACTATCTCAAGTATCGATACAAAGACTTCTTTACTCACATGTTGAGCCATTCTAAGAAAGATAGCCATTCATAAAAACAGTCTCAACAGCAAAGCAAACTAATAAAGGCAAACAAAGAAGTCGGGATTTTAATCCCGACCTATTTATTTCAATCGATATGTTTTTCTTGGTTTCTTTTTAGGCACTCGTTTGAGCCCAACTTCTTCTACATATTCCCCATATTTTACGAGGAAATTATTGCTGACGATGGGACGACCGGGATTGATGAGATTAACCAGTTCAGTCCCTTCGTAGACAGTGAACTCCTCCTCCAGGAGATAGAGGAAAGTCGGGTTCCAGTCGAGACGGCCTTGGATTCGTTTGATGGACTCTTGGATAATAGCATAATGGTCAAAGGCGAAGGCTTGCTCGTTCAGCTTTACTCCCTCTAGGAAGCATTTGCCCGTCTGAAAATCGACATCTACGAAAACGACATCCTTGGCATCGTCTCCTGCTTGAACAAGTTCTAATGCACGACTAGGCAGATAAACCAAGTGGGCAATGGTCACTGTCCAGCCCCGTGGGTCACGGCCGGGGGTCGATATTGTCAGCAATTGCTCGATTTTTTCTAAAGGAAGATCAAGATTGACTTCTTCTCTCACCTCGCGCTGACAGGCATGCGCAGCATCCTCTCCCTTATCCATAAAGCCTCCAACCAGAGCCAAACAGTTTTGATAAGGGTGAGCCTTGCGACGGATTAGCAAGAGTTTGATCTTTCCTTCGACAAAGCAGTAGGCCACCATATCTACTGTCACACTTGGTTTTTCATATTGAGGGAGTTCCTGCTTGTAGTACCAGCCTAAAAACTCCTCCTGATTGGCATGGATTTCATAATATTCTTTTTCCGTCATCCCTGCTGGGATCTTCGTGTCCACCATTTTAAACCTCCTTTCGAACTGCCTTGGTCCATTGGTACCATCCTACTAGACTATTAAGTGTGTAAACCCAGTACATACCTTGGATATGGATATTTTCATCCCACCAGAGGTAGATACTAAAGAGATTGGTTGCAATCCAGAAAATCCATTGCTCACGATAGAGACGTGTCATCAAGAGCTGACCAACACCATTAGTCGCATCGGTAACACTATCACGGAAAGGTCGAGCACTATGGATACTTTGATAAGCTAAGCCCATACTAATCCAGATGATGACAGTCAAGACCAAGTACTTGAGCCAGTCAAGAACAGATAATTTCTTGGCTTCAAAGTGAGATTCTTCTGGTTTTCCTTGATCATTGATACGATTGGACAACCAAGCATAGAGACCAATCGGCTGCATGACAAAGAAGTAAACGGTCGTCAAGACTTCACCATAAAAAGTCGCATTCATAGCCAAAATCAAATAGATAGCTGAGTTAATGGTCCCAAAGAGATAATTGCTTGCACGACCTTCTGCTACTAAGATAACACAGACAATCCCAGTCCAAGATGCAAACAAGCTCAGCCAGTCATGGCTTTCTGTATTTTGCGTGAACTCTAAGATTAAGGGAACACTTGACAAGGCGATGAGGTATAACCACTGGAAAAGACTACGGCCAACAAAGAGATCTTTCCAGAGCAGGCGCATGATTCCTGCAAAACCGATCTTGCGGGCTTCTGCATGGACATTTTTAAAATTTTCGATAAATTGTGTGATTTTTTTAGTTACTGTTTTCATAATTTTCTCCTAATCTGCTTGGTAAATGGCATCGATAGCCACTTTGGCTACTTCATAATTTCCTAGGTAATCCTCAGCTAGATAAACTAGTGGAATGGTGGTTAAATATCGCTCTCTCATCTGGTCCAAATGCTGGGAAAAACTGTGACGAATATGGTCTTCTGCCATGGTCATATCTCTAAAACCGTCATTGACATAGGAGCCGATAGGTTGCACAAAGAGAATCAAGTCCCATTTTTCCTTAGCCAAGATCGAAACAAAGAGATTGTCAAAGGTCTCTCCTGATAAGTCCTCTTGTTCCTCAGCCTCCATGTAATAATCATAGTAGCCCTTGGTTACTAAGGAGTTGGTATCAGCTATCACTAGACCTCGATTGGCATTGCTATCGATTAACTTAGAGGTCTGGTCATACTGCCCTAAAAGGAGAAAATAGTAATCTTTTGGGGTCAATTCATCATCGCGGACATTGTTTTTGATCTGGTACTCACGTGCGTATTCCAGGCTGACCGGCGCATCGTAATACCTTGCCAAATCCTTGGCCAGAGTGCTTTTCCCATTGCTGGCACTTCCCATAATCAACACTTTCTTGGTAAACTGACGACGGAAGGGCTGAGCGATGTATTTCCAATATTTGCTTGGATTTTCTCGAATCATAGTCGCTGAGATACCAAACTTTCTTTCTTGCAA
>CALHBZ010000263.1 GCA_937930605.1 Streptococcus oralis | reverse complement strand
GTCAAGATGGGGACGACTGCCTTGGCTGAGGAAGACTGGGCAGACAACTGGAAGAAATATTACGAGCCAGCCCGTATCACTCATGACTTGACCATCGTGCCATCCTGGACAGACTATGAGGCGACAGTGGGAGAAAAGATTATCAAGCTAGATCCTGGTATGGCCTTTGGGACAGGAACCCATCCGACGACCAAGATGAGTCTCTTTGCCTTGGAGCAGGTTCTTCGCGGTGGGGAAACGGTGATCGATGTAGGAACTGGATCAGGTGTCCTTTCCATTGCCAGCTCGTTGCTTGGTGCTAAGGAAATTTTTGCCTATGACCTAGATGATGTGGCAGTTCGTGTCGCTCAGGAAAATATTGAGCTCAACCCTGGCATGGAAAATATCCATGTAGCCCCAGGAGATTTGCTCAAGGGTGTGGAGATTGAAGCAGATGTCATTGTGGCCAATATCTTGGCGGATATTCTCATTCATTTGACGGACGATGCCTATCGCTTGGTTAAGGACGAAGGCTATCTCATCATGAGTGGCATTATCAAGGACAAGTGGGACATGGTGCGCGAATCAGCTGAGTCGGCAGGTTTCTTCCTTGAGACCCACATGATGCAAGGGGAATGGAATGCCTGTGTCTTTAAGAAGACCAAGGATATCTCTGGTGTGATTGGAGGCTAGCATGCAGCAGTATTTTGTCAAAGGAAGTGCTATCTCACCTATCACTATCGAGGACAAGGAAACCAGCAAGCACATGTTTCAGGTCATGCGCCTGAAAGAAGGTGATGAGGTTGTTTTAGTCTTTGATGACGGTATCAAGCGTTTGGCGCGCGTGATTGATGTGGAAGCTCGTCAGTTTGAATTGCTCGAAGAATTATCTGAAAATGTGGAACTGCCCGTCCAAGTGACCATCGCATCCGGTTTTCCTAAAGGAGATAAGCTGGAGTTCATCGCTCAAAAAGTGACGGAACTGGGTGCTAGTCAAATCTGGGCATTTCCTGCCGACTGGTCAGTCGCCAAGTGGGACGGCAAGAAATTGGGTAAAAAAGTTGAAAAACTAGAAAAAATCGCCCTTGGAGCAGCAGAACAAAGCAAGCGGAATTTGGTTCCAAGTATTACCCTTTTTGAGAAGAAAGCAGATTTTCTAGCCCAATTCGAGAAGTTTGACTCTATCGTAGTGGCCTATGAAGAGTCAGCAAAAGAGGGAGAATCCGCTGCACTTATACAAGCTGTAAGTAGTCTTGAAAAGGGAAGTAAAGTTCTCTTTATCTTTGGTCCAGAAGGCGGTCTATCACCTGTGGAAATTGAGAGTTTTGAAACTAAAGGAGCGGTTTTGGCAGGTCTTGGACCTCGCATCTTGCGAGCAGAAACAGCGCCGCTTTATGCCTTATCAGCCCTTAGTGTATTATTAGAATTAAAAAAATAAGAGGAAGAAAATGGAACAAAAACACCGTTCAGAATTTCCTGAAAAGGAACTTTGGGATTTAACTGCCCTATACCAAGATCGTGAGGATTTCTTGCGAGCAATCGAAAAGACTCGCGAAGATATCAACCAATTTAGCCGTGACTATAAGGGGAATCTTCATACGTTTGAAGATTTCGAGAAGGCCTTTGCAGAATTGGAACAAATCTATATCCAGATGAGTCATATCGGCAATTACTCCTTTATGCCTCAGACGACAGACTATAGCAACGAAGATTTTGCTAATATCGCCCAAGCTGGGATGGAATTTGAAACAGACGCCAGTGTAGCCTTGACCTTCTTTGACGATGCCTTGGTGGAAGCTGATGAGGAAGTCTTGGATCGTTTGGGTGATCTGCCACATTTGACGGCAGCTATTCGTCAGGCCAAAATCAAAAAAGCTCACTATCTTGGGGCAGATGTGGAGAAGGCCTTGACCAATCTTGGTGAAGTTTTCTATAGTCCACAGGACATCTATACTAAGATGCGTGCTGGGGATTTTGAAATGGCTGACTTTGAAGCCCATGGTAAGACTTATAAAAACAGCTTTGTGACTTATGAGAATTTCTACCAAAACCATGAGGACGCTGAGGTTCGTGAGAAATCTTTTCGTTCTTTCTCAGAAGGACTCCGTAAGCACCATAATACAGCTGCAGCAGCCTATCTAGCTCAGGTTAAGTCTGAAAAACTCTTGGCTGATATGAAGGGCTACGACTCAGTTTTTGACTATCTTCTGGCTGAGCAAGAAGTGGACCGTGCTATGTTTGACCGCCAGATTGACCTTATCATGACGGACTTTGCGCCAGTCGCTCAGAGATACCTCAAGCATGTTGCCAAGGTTAATGGTCTTGAAAAGATGACCTTTGCAGACTGGAAGCTAGACTTGGACAGTGCCCTCAATCCTGAAGTGACTATTGATGATGCCTACGATTTGGTCATGAAATCAGTCGCACCATTGGGTCAAGAATATTGTCAGGAAATTGCACGCTATCAAGAAGAGCGTTGGGTAGACTTCGCTGCCAATAGTGGCAAGGATTCTGGCGGTTATGCGGCGGACCCATATCGTGTGCACCCATACGTTCTCATGAGTTGGACAGGCCGTTTGAGTGATGTCTATACCTTAATCCATGAAATCGGGCATTCCGGTCAATTCATCTTTTCAGACAATCACCAAAGTTACTTCAACGCCCACATGTCGACCTACTATGTCGAAGCGCCGTCAACCTTCAATGAATTGCTTTTAAGTGATTATTTGGAGCACCAGTCTGATAATCCGCGTCAGAAACGATTCGCTCTTGCCCACCGCTTGACAGACACCTATTTCCATAACTTTATCACCCACCTCTTGGAAGCGGCCTTCCAACGCAAGGTTTATACACTGATTGAAGAGGGTGAGACCTTTGGAGCAAGCAAACTCAACAGCATTATGAAGGAAGTCTTGACTGACTTCTGGGGAGATGCTATTGAAATTGACGACGATGCGGCACTCACTTGGATGCGCCAAGCTCACTATTACATGGGCTTGTATAGTTACACTTACTCAGCTGGACTAGTCATCTCGACAGCTGGCTATCTCCATCTGAAACATTCAGAAACTGGAGCTGAAGACTGGCTCAATCTCCTCAAATCAGGTGGCAGTAAGACACCACTTGAATCAGCCATGATTATTGGAGCGGATATCTCAACAGATAAACCCCTTCGTGATACCATCCAATTCTTGTCAGACACAGTTGACCAGATTATTGCCTATAGTGCAGAGTTGGGAGAGTAGATACTTATTCCGTGAGGAATTCGTTGGCGAATAAGTTAGACTTTTTAGTAAAAATCTATAAATGAGAAGATAACATGGAAAATAAGTCCCTACTAATGGCTGTTGCAGTTTTGTCTTTAGTTAGCCTTGTTGCTTGTAGCAGTCCAAAGAAAGAGTCCAGTAACTTACCATCTTCGGAATCTAGTTCCGCTAGTGTTGTGAAAGAGACTACAGAATCGAGTAGTAAGATAAAGGAAAAAATATCAGATGGTGATCAGAGTCCTGAAGAAACTAAACGAATCGGTTCAGCAGATTATGGATATGTCAACATCCCGAGTGACTGGAAAAAATATGAATATGAAGAAGGTGGAGATAACATCCAATACATAGATCAGAGTGGTACTAATGCTATTATTTTAAATGCCTCCAATAGAGAAAAAGCAAATGTAGCTGAAGGAGAGGAATTTAGTGCTGAGATGATGGCTCAAAGATTTGAAAGTGCCATGAAAGGAAAAAATAAAGTTGTTAAGGTTTCAAGATCTTCTGCTACTGTTGGAGGAAACGATGCAATTCAAGTGAATATGAGTCTTAAATCAGGAAATTATACTATTCTTTGGACGTTCAAAAAGGATGATAAGGTGTATATGATTTCGTGTGTTTGCGATGAAAAAACAATAGCTCAATTGACAACTTATGTCAAAGAGACTTGGAGCTTTGATGGAACAGGTGCTGTGTCGGATTAATGAAGAGTGTCAGGTAGCTGTACTGACCCCAAAAGCTAGATAAATAATTTAAGAAAAGGATTTAGTTCTGTATTGCACAGGACTAAGTCCTTTTAGTTTGACTTTAATTCGTTTATTGTTGTAGTAATCAATATAGTCTACAATGGCTTGTTCCAATTGCTTAAGCGACTGAAACGACTTCTCATAACCGTAAAACATTTCCGATTTCAAAATACCGAAGAAGGACTCCGTCATACCATTGTCTGGGCTGTTACCCTTGCGTGACATGGATGCTTGAATTCCATTACTCTCTAGGAATCATAGTAAGTTGAGCGAGCTAGACGTGCTGTTTCAAGAAGAAAATCTAGTCGAAATCCTCCTGAAACCCTTTCTCTAACTGTCTCTGCCTTTCTCGCTCTAGGGCTTCCTCCCTTTCCTCTAACTCTTTTAACTTTTTTAGGTAGACTACCTCAGTCCGTAAGCGTTCATTCTCCTCCTGAAGTCGTTCTAATTCTGTCATTTCTTCCCAAGTTTTCTTCCGTTTACGTCCCATTTTAGGTACTCTCCCTCTTGTTTTCTCAACAATAGTATACCCGTTTTTCTTGTATTGCGCCAGCCAATTTGGAAGCATACCACGATTTGGGAGAGCATATTCGAGAGAAACTCTATCTTGAGACCAGTTTTCATGTAGGACTTTATCAATCATTTCTTGTTTTAATTCTGGGGAATAGTATCGATTCTTCCCTTTTTTAACGATTTCTATTCCATAACGGTCAATTAATGTCACCATGTACTTTAGACCAGCAACATCCACTCCAAATCTTTTTGAAAGCTGCTTGAAGCTTTGTCCTTGTTTTCTAGTTCATAGATCTGAACTTTATCTTCATAACTCAATTTCATAATAAAAACATCCCAAAAGTTAGATTTTTTCTGTCTAACTTTTGGGGTGCAGGTCATTTTAGGTGATTTTTTCATGCTTTAAAGATTTATTCAAATTTTCCTTTATTGGCTTCATTTGAAGCCTTCATGCTAATTTGTAAAAGGTTGGCGAGGTTTTCATTATCAAGGCTAGCGTCTCCATTATTATCCACTTTTATGGCGAGGTAATGAGTGTTGCGATCAAGATAATCCATTCCCTCTAAGTCGACATAGTTATTCGCTTTAAAATCGAGAGCTGCCAATTGATATACAAAACGAATATTCATGGCTTTAGCATAGTCTGTGTTTAGAATTTTTTGTTGTTCTTCTACCATTCCTCGAAAGAATTCAAGTTTGTCTGTGTGATAGGATGCTTTGACTTCATATTGGTAAGTATCTACAGCTGGGGACATAAATTTCAAATAAACCATGTCGCCTTCTACCTTATAGTCCTCAAGAGTATAGGCACCTGCTTTTCCTAATGCATTGGTGTTGACCTTGAAAAACATTGGTGCATAAATTTTCAGAGGATATTTTTCTCCCTTATACTCAAAGATGGTATCATTTGAAAAATTCGGATGGATTTTAGTCAACTCAGGGACTAAATATTCGTTCCAAATCTTATCAAATAACTCTTCTTGATTACTAGCACCCGCTGATTTTACAACTAGGTCAAGATTTTCTTGATTGACAAAGACGGCATCCACTATTTTGAGGGCTGTTTGAACCTTAGGATCCGAAATTTCCTTTTTCTTTTTTTCAAGATTCTCAGCCGCATCTTTAGTCCGATCTAAAGTTTTATTAAATTGACTGCCACTGTTTGTTTCAACAAAGGTTCTCTCATAGTTGGTAGGTTCAACTTTGGCATTCCAGTCAAATGAAGCAGCAGGACCAGTTACATCTTTCTTATGGTAGGTCGAGGATTCAGTCGTTTGTGAAGCCTCAGAATGATTAGTAGCTGAAGTTGAGGAATTAGATGAACAGCCGACGAGGCCAAATACTAAAATTGTAGCAGTGGTTAGAAAATAAACTCTAAACTTTTTTCTCATGGTAGTCTCCTTCTACAAAAACGTTTATTGTATATTATCAATTATACCATTCTCTTCCTTTTTTGTATGATTTATTAGAAAAAGGTTTGATTGAGGAATTCAGTTTATGCAAAGCGTTTTTGGGAAATATTTGAAGATCTTAATATTTTTGAATGATAGGTTGAAAAGGATTTTTATTTAATTTTTTACTCTAAACTTGTGTAGACTAAAGAATAGATTTTATCTAGTTTAATTGATGTAGCTTTTAAAAGCCCCTTTTATGGTATATTATAAGGGAACTATGATTAGTTGTTTTATTGAATATCATAAATAAGGAGAAGGTTATGAAAAAACGCATGTTTCTCACAATATTACTTTTAGGGGGATTGATCATGATAGGATTAACAGGATGTGGAGAAAATAAAAATAGTCGAGAATGGATTGAGAACAAAGTCTCTGAGGTTAGTCGTGTCTATCCAACCGAGAATCTGTTTGACTTGTTTAAGCAATTTCCGGAGGGGTTTGATATTGAGCAAGTCTATTTTAAAAAGAAAAATGATGGAATTGACGATTTCATCACAGAAATTAAGCTGACAGGTGATGCAACATCGCATACAATAACGGGTACTCTTGCTAAAATTCCAGCGAAGGATGATGCACCAAAAAGCGAAGAAGAGGTAATAAGTGTTCAATATGTAGACAACAAATTTATTTTTTCTGATGAAGAAACCGCTAAAAAAATATGGAAGTTTGACAGATTTTTATTTCAAAAGTTGACTTTAAATAAAACTGAATTGTCTAAGTTAAGATTAAAAGAGAAATCGTATAATAGCGTGACGAATGGTTTTAGTATTTTATATCTTACAGAAAATGAAATAGTTAATAATTACTTTCATAAAAACGATTCTGAAACATCTGTACTAGAGATTGGAAGCTCTCTACAAAACGAGGGTTATTACTACTACTCAATTTTACTAGATTACAATGATGGCTATTATTTTAGAGAAACGGTATCAAATGCGGAGGTATATAATGACCAATAGTGAAATTCCAACTTTAGATACTTCTAATCTGACTTACGAACTTGAATAAGACAGTAAGGAATTGTTGCTTTTATGGTATACTATAAGTGAACTAGGGTTAGCTATTTTGTTGAATATCATAAATAAGGAGAAGGTTATGAAAAAACGCGCGTTTTTCGCAATATTACTTTTAGGAGGATTGATAATGATAGGATTGGCAGGATGTGGAGAAAATAAGAACAGTCGAGCATGGATTGAGAACAAAGTCTCTGAGGTTAGTCGTGTCTATCCAACTGAAAATCTCTTTGACTTGTTTAAGCAATTTCCGGAGGGATTTGAGATTAGAAGTATTGATACTTACGATGAGACGAAGGACTATTCTCGTTACCAGAAGATTGAACTCGTAGGAAACGCAGAAACAAAAGAAATAACTGGCAATTTTAAAAGAATAGAAGCTCAAGGTAATCCTTATGAAGAAAAAGTGCTTTTAGAAAGCCGTATTGTGTACACTGAAAAAGGATTGGAATTTTTGAATCCAGAAGTCTCTAAAGATGATTTGTTCTATGATGAGTTTTTATTTCAAAAGTTAGAACTAAATAAAGCAATTTTGTCTCAATTGGAACTCAAAAAAACGTACTATAATTGGGAGACTGGTGATGCTTCTATTACTTATAAAAATGTAAATAGTAAAATTATTCAGGATTACTTCCATATACAATCAAGTGAGTCGTTAGACCTTTTTATTAGTGCAGACCACTCTACAACTATTGGCTATGAATACGGTTATCCTGTGGTTTTTGACGGAGAAAATATATCTCATTCAGAACTTATAACAGGAAAAAGTAAGAGTATGGAGAAGATAGATGCCAAATAGTAATGTGCCGACCTTAGATGCTTCTAATCTAACTTATAAATTTGAATAAGATACAAGGAAATGATGCTTTTATGGTATACTATAAGTGAACTATGGTTAGCTATTTTGTTGAATATCATAAATAAGGAGAGGGTTATGAAAAAACGCACGTTTTTCGCAATATTACTTTTAGGAGGATTGATTATGATAGGATTGGCAGGATGTGGAGAAAATAAGAATAGCCGAGAATGGATTGAGAATAAAGTCTCTGAGGTCAGTCGTGTCTATCCAACTGAAAATCTCTTTGACTTGTTTAAGCAATTTCCGGAGGGATTTAAAGTAAATCAAGTGTATATAAAACGTGGAACCTATCTTATCGAAATCACTTTACAAGGGGATAGTAGCAATCAAACGATTTCTGGACTTCTAACTAAGACACGTGCTTCTGAAGATATTACTGAAAAGCCCGAAGAAACTATAAAAGTAGATTATATTAACGGGGAATTTATCTTTTCTGATGAGAAGAAGGCGAAAGAACTGTGGCCTTTTGATGGATTTTTATTTCAAAAGCTAACAATTGATCACTCTTTTCTGTCTTCGTTATCTATGAAAGCCAAAAGTTATAATGGGAACAATGGAGCTTTTGATATTGATTATTTAGTTCGAAATCAAACTATTAATCAGTATTTTAAAAAAGTTGAAAATGAACAAGCGACATTAGGTTTTGGAAGCTCATATCGAAAAGACGATTATTACTATTATTCTATAACTGTTCACTATGATAATGTTTATACATTTATAGAAACGGTATCAAATTAAAAGGAAATAAAATGAAAGATGAAAAATATGTGAACAGTGGAATTGCTACTCTAGATGCAGCAAATTTGACTTATGAGTTTGAAAAAGGGAGAGCTGAACGTCCTGAATTTGCATTTCCAGATATTTCTGCTCAAGAGCGAGTGAAAGATGCACAAAGAAGGAAGGTTATACCTGATAATCTAGAATATCTTGATGATTTCAGAGATGCATTAACTGGGACTAGTGGGACAGCCTTTTTAGATAAAAATAGTGGAGAGGTGATTATTGCATACACTGGTACGAATCCTAGCACCGACTTTCCTACAGATTTTAAGACGGATATTATAAGTATTGGGTTTGCAAGAGGATATCATTATGATGAAGCATTTAAATTCTATGAACGAATTCAATCAAAGTACGGTAAAAATATCACATTGACTGGACATTCATTGGGGGGAAATATTGCTCAGCGTGTAGCATTGGAGTATAATGTGGCACGGACAGTTGTCTATAATTCTG
>CALHBZ010000262.1 GCA_937930605.1 Streptococcus oralis | reverse complement strand
GACAACCGCAAGCGCGTGCGACCAAGCAGCAGGCTCGTATCAATCGTTTCCATGACTTGAAAAAGGAAGTTTCAGATAATCCTACTGAGACAGACTTAACCATGAACTTTGAGACCAGTCGGATTGGTAAGAAGGTCATCGAGTTTAAAGATGTTTCCTTCGCTTATGAGAACAAGCCGATTTTACAAGATTTTAACCTCTTGGTGCAGGCCAAAGACCGTATCGGTATCGTTGGGGACAACGGTGTGGGGAAATCAACCCTGCTTAACCTCATTGCAGGAAGTCTTGAGCCGACTAAAGGTCAAGTTATCATCGGTGAGACGGTTTGCATCGCCTATTTCTCTCAACAAATTGAAGGTTTGGATGAAAGCAAACGGGTCATCAATTACCTGCAGGAAGTAGCAGAAGAGGTTAAGACCAGTGGTGGTTCTACGACTTCCATTGCAGAGTTGCTGGAGCAGTTCCTCTTCCCACGTTCGACGCATGGAACCTTGATTGAGAAATTGTCAGGTGGCGAGAAAAAACGCCTTTATCTTCTCAAATTGCTCTTGGAAAAACCCAATGTTCTTCTTTTGGACGAGCCGACCAATGATTTGGATATTGCGACTTTGACAGTCTTGGAGAATTTCTTGCAGAGCTTTGCAGGTCCTGTCTTGACAGTTAGCCACGATCGCTATTTCTTGGATAAGGTAGCGACTAAGATTCTGGCCTTTGAGAATGGAAGCATCCGTACTTTCTTTGGTCATTACACAGACTACCTTGACGAAAAAGCTTTTGAAACAGAGATGGCCAATCAAGTGCAAAAGGCAGAAAAGGAGAAAGTGGTCAAGGTCCGTGAAGACAAAAAACGCATGACCTACCAAGAAAAGCAGGAGTGGGCAAGCATTGAAGGCGATATTGAAGCCTTGGAAAACCGTATCGCTGCTATTGAAGAGGAGATGCAGGCAAACGGCTCCGACTTTGGTAAACTTGGGACACTTCAGAAAGAGCTAGATGAAAAAAATGAAGAACTCCTTGAAAAATACGAACGCTATGAATATTTAAGTGAGTTGGCATGATGGAAGAAAAAGTCATTAAACGTAGTCCAAAGAAAATTATTTGGAATGCCTTGTTTGGCCTAGCTTCTGTGCTTTTCTTCTTGTTACTTCTCTATTATCTCCATTCGTATTCACAAAAGGGGACCAGACTTCATACGATAAGTCTTTTGTTTATGCTGGTTTTACTTTTTTGTGCTGGAGTAGTAGTTTATCTGACTTACAGACTTTTAAGCTCGGATAAGGAATATTTGAGATGTACTGTTGAGGGGTTTTACTACAAACCGAATCCAAAGAAACCCAGTCGTTTCTATGCTTGGGCTGATGTAGAGGAATTTTCCTTCTCTCGGTTTGGAGGGAGGTATAGGAATTCCTATCGGATTGAAGTTTATTTTAAAAACAAGGATAATGTGAAATCCCAGTCACTTCTATCTTTACTGAAGAGAAGGTGTTTCCCTTTTCATCAGTCAGCAGATTTGATCATCCCTATCATTCTACTAGATGTAGGTCTCCCTGAAAGGATCTACGAGATCATGAAGTACTATGAAAGAGAATGGCGTATCGAACAAAATCGTCAAGCAAGAAAAGAAGCAAAACAAGCTTCGAAAAGCAAATCTTCCAAACCGTCATAGTCTGTCTTTGCTTAAAGTAGAATAATCAAAAAGGCCCTATCCATTGGATAGGGTCATTGTTTGTCTTCTTTTTTAGTCTCTTGATGAAAGATATTTTGCCAAGTCTCATGGCGACGCCAGATACTGGTATGGACGATGCCATCTAGCTCATAGCAAATGAGCTTGGTTTTTTGACTAATGGAAGTGATTTGAATATCTTTAATCGCAGCACTAAGTTCTTTTTCAGTCTTATAAGCCTCTTTATCCATCTGCTCTCCATCTTGACGGATATAGAGAAAATCCTCAGCAAGGAGTTCTTCTAGCTGATTGCCTTGGTCAATCAATTGCTCACGCATGAGCAGTTTTTTATAGACATTGTCTAAAATCTCGTCCTCAGGTATGGGAGCTGGCTCGATATGGACATCGGTATCAAATACTCCAAAACGCTCTTCCAGCATAGACTCAACCTGGTCTGCTATTTCGTGACTTTCATAGACTGATAAATCGGGATTCATCTCCAGGGTGATATCAAGGTAGATATTGCTACCGTAGGTACGTCCTCTTTGGGACTTGACCTTACTAATCTTTGGAATCTCCATGATGGCCTTTTGGTAGTCTTCCAGCAGACGGTCGTCAAAACCATCTGAAAGACTGAAGGAAGACTCGATAAAGATATCATATGCTGTCTTTAAGATAAAGAAAGTGATGATGATAGCAACCAGTTTATCCACGATTGGATAGTTGAAGCTGCTGGCTAGGATGGCAATGGAAGTACCAAGCGAGGTGACTGCATCAGAAAGATTATCTTTAGCAGCTGCCTTCAGAGCCTTGGATTTGGATTTCTTACTGAGGCGAGTATTATAGAGATAAACGGTGAACATGACTGCCGCAGATAAGACTCCTAGAGTAGCACCCAGAGGGTCAATGGGTGTTTGTTCTCGACTGAGAATTTTTTGAATGGTGTCCCGCAGAACATCAAAGCCAACGTAGAACATGATGATGGAAGTGATCAAACTAGCCAAGTCTTCAATCTTCCAGTGGCCAAAACGGTGATCACGGTCAGCGGGCTGGCGCGCCATCCGAATCCCAATTAAGAGGGCCACATTTGCAATGATATCTGACACATTGTTGAAACCATCGGCTACCAAACTGGATGAATGAAGGAGGTGACCAGTTGCCAATTTTGCTGCAGACAAGAGGAGGTAGGTCGAAATGCTGATAATGGCACCACGTTCCGCCAACTTGAGATTTGACATGGATTGGTTCATCGGGCTTCCTTTCTAGTCATTTTGTATTCTACCATTATACTGGTTTTCAAAGGAAAATTCAAATTTAGTCTTGTTTCATCGGATTTAAACCCTTGAAAACTTTTCAAATTTTGATATAATAGTACTACTCAAGGGAGTAGCTGGCAGAAACCTGTGATAGTGTCGTCATTCCGAATTGTATACTGAAAAGTATGTTTTCCGGCACTATCTTAAACAGCGAGACTTGTTATGATTAACAGGTCTCTTTTTGTTTGTCGTGAAAAGATAGGACAGAAAGAGAGTCTGTTTTGCACACAATGTCAAGGAGGAGACACATGTCAAAAGAACAAAAACGCCAAGCGTTTTATACTCAGAGTCCTGAAGAGGTCTTGAAGTCAGTTGAAGCAACTGAGCAAGGCCTTTCGTCAAGCGAAGCACAGAAACGCCTAGCTGAATATGGACGTAATGAACTCGAAGAGGGTGAGAAAAAATCTCTCTTGGTTAAATTCATCGAACAGTTTAAGGATTTGATGATTATTATTTTGGTGGCTGCAGCCATCTTGTCTGTCATAACTTCTGGTGGGGAAGATATTGCAGATGCCATCATTATTCTAGCCGTTGTTATCATCAACGCAGCCTTTGGTGTTTACCAAGAAGGAAAAGCAGAAGAAGCCATCGAAGCTCTCAAGTCGATGTCTAGTCCAGCTGCTCGCGTTATCCGTGATGGGCACATGGCTGAGATTGATTCAAAAGAATTAGTACCAGGTGATATCGTTGCTCTTGAAGCAGGTGATGTGGTACCAGCGGACCTACGTTTGCTAGAAGCCAATTCTCTTAAAATCGAAGAAGCAGCCCTAACAGGTGAGTCTGTTCCAGTCGAAAAAGACTTGACCGTTGAGCTCTCTGCAGATGCTGGTATCGGTGACCGTGTCAATATGGCCTTCCAAAACTCAAACGTGACTTATGGTCGTGGTCTTGGTGTTGTTGTCAATACAGGTATGTACACTGAAGTGGGTCATATCGCTGGCATGCTCCAAGATGCGGATGAGACGGATACACCACTCAAACAAAACTTGAACAACCTTTCTAAGGTCTTGACCTATGCAATTTTGGTCATTGCCCTTGTTACTTTTGTAGTTGGAGTCTTTATTCAAGGAAAAGATCCACTTGGTGAGTTGATGACCTCTGTTGCACTTTCTGTTGCAGCCATCCCAGAAGGACTTCCTGCTATCGTGACCATCGTTCTTGCCCTTGGTACTCAAGTTTTGGCTAAACGAAACTCTATTGTTCGTAAGTTGCCAGCAGTTGAAACGCTTGGTTCAACTGAAATCATCGCTTCTGATAAGACTGGTACACTTACTATGAACAAGATGACCGTCGAAAAAGTCTTCTATGATGCAGTCTTACATGACTCTGCTGATAACATTGAACTCGGCTTGGACATGCCTCTTCTTCGTTCTGTTGTTTTAGCGAATGATACTAAGATTGATGCAGAAGGAAATCTAATTGGGGATCCAACGGAAACAGCCTTCATCCAGTATGCCTTGGACAAGGGTTATGATGTTAAAGGATTTTTAGAGCAATATCCTCGTGTCGCTGAATTGCCGTTTGACTCAGATCGTAAACTCATGTCGACAGTTCACCCATTGCCAAATGGCAAATTCCTCGTGGCAGTCAAAGGGGCTCCAGATCAACTTTTGAAACGTTGTGTTGCTCGTGATAAAGCTGGCGATGTCGCTCCGATTGACGAGAAGGTTACAAACCTCATCCATACAAACAACTCTGAAATGGCTCATCAAGCACTGCGTGTCTTGGCTGGTGCCTACAAGATTATTGATAGCATTCCAGAAAACCTCACTTCTGAAGAACTGGAAAACAACTTGATCTTTACTGGATTGATTGGGATGATTGACCCTGAGCGTGCTGAAGCAGCAGATGCGGTTCGTGTCGCTAAGGAAGCAGGAATTCGTCCAATCATGATCACGGGTGACCACCAAGACACAGCAGAAGCCATTGCTAAACGTTTGGGAATCATCGATGAAAATGACTCGGAAGACCATGTATTGACAGGTGCAGAGCTCAACGAACTTTCTGATGAAGAATTTGAAAAAGTAGTTGGTCAATACTCTGTTTACGCGCGTGTATCACCAGAACACAAGGTTCGTATCGTGAAAGCTTGGCAAAACCAAGGTAAGGTCGTTGCCATGACAGGCGACGGTGTTAATGATGCACCAGCTCTGAAAACAGCCGATATCGGTATCGGTATGGGAATCACTGGTACAGAGGTTTCTAAGGGTGCATCTGACATGATTCTTGCGGATGATAACTTTGCGACCATCATCGTCGCAGTTGAAGAAGGACGTAAGGTCTTCTCAAACATTCAAAAGACTATTCAATATCTTCTTTCTGCCAATACGGCTGAAGTTTTGACCATCTTCCTATCAACCTTGTTTGGTTGGGATGTTCTACAGCCAGTTCATCTCTTGTGGATCAACTTGGTGACCGATACCTTCCCAGCTATCGCTCTTGGTGTTGAACCTGCTGAGCCAGGTGTTATGACCCACAAACCACGTGGACGTAAGTCAAGCTTCTTCTCAGGTGGAGTCATGAGTTCGATCATCTATCAAGGTGTACTCCAAGGGGCAATCGTCTTGACCGTCTATGGTCTTGCTCTTGCCTACCCAGTCCATGTAGGAGACAACCAAGCCATTCACGCAGATGCCCTCACAATGGCCTTTGCAACACTCGGTTTGATCCAGCTCTTCCATGCCTACAACGTTAAGTCTGTTTACCAATCCATCTTGACAGTTGGACCATTCAAGTCTAAGACCTTCAACTGGTCAATCTTGGTGTCCTTCATTCTTCTCATGGCAACAATCGTCGTAGAACCACTTGAAGGTATCTTCCACGTAACCAAACTAGACTTATCGCAATGGGCTATTGTTCTAGCTGGAAGCTTCTCAATGATACTTATCGTAGAAATCGTTAAGTTTGTTCAACGTAAACTTGGTCTTGATAAGAACGCGATTTAAAAAGAAAGTCATCTTCGGATGGCTTTTTTTGCATTTGAGGGAAAGGACTAGAAGTTACCTCCTTTTGTGTTATAATAAAGTGAAGTTGTAAGGAGTGTAAGAGAATGGAAAAGAAAATTGTCCGAGATGTCTTATTCTTGTCGCAGGTCTCGAAACCTGCAAGTCAAGAAGACCTTTATCTGGCTAAGGATTTGCAGGATACCCTGCTGGCTAATCGCGAAACCTGTGTCGGTCTGGCGGCCAATATGATTGGTGTGCAGAAGCGCGTGATTATCTTTAATCTTGGCCTAGTTTCCATGGTTATGTTTAATCCGATTCTTCTTTCCTATAAAGGACCTTACGAGACAGAGGAAGGTTGTTTGTCTTTGACTGGGGTTCGAACGACGATTCGTTATGAAACGATTACGGTATCCTATCGCGATAGCAAGTGGCAGGAACAGACCATTACACTTACAGGTTTTCCAGCTCAGATATGCCAGCATGAACTGGATCATTTGGAAGGACGGATTATTTAGGAGGAATTCAGATGAAATGTATAATCTTTGAACTTGTTTTTATTGCAACGACCTGGTATATCTTTTTGCCTCCCTTCAATCTTACTAGCTGGGAATTCATCTTCTTTCTCTGTGGGCATCTGGTGGTGATGGGAATTTTGTTTAGTTTCCGCAAGGATTCTAATCTCATCAAAACGGTTCATGTACGACATGGCAAGCCTGCCAATGAGCTCAATCTAGAAGGACTTCATTTTACCAAACTCAGTAGAGGATTGTTGCTGGCTGCAGGTCTTATCTTTGCCCTTGCTGGTCTGGTTAGCCTAGTGACATCAAGCTTTTTTCAAGCAAAAAACTATGCCAATGTGGTGTCTATCACCGAAAAAGACTTTAAAGATTTTCCTAAGAGTGATACCAGTAAGGTTCCGATCTTGGATCGGAGTACTGCAGAAAAGATTGGTGACCGTTACCTTGGCTCTCTGACGGATAAGGTATCCCAGTACGTAGCCGCAGATACTTATACGCAACTAACGGTTGATGGCAAACCCTATCGGGTGACCCCTCTGGAGTATGCGGATCCCATCAAATGGTTCAACAATCAAGCCAAGGGAATTGGCGAGTATATCAAGGTTGATATGGTGACAGGAAATGCGGAATTGGTAGATTTAAGAACACCGATGAAGTATTCGGACTCCGAGTATTTTAACCGTGACGTCAAACGTCATCTTCGAATCAAGTATCCGACCAAGATTTTTAAAACCCCATCTTTTGAGGTGGATGATGAAGGCAATCCTTTCTATGTAGCAACCGTTTATCAAAAACAGTTTGGTTTAGGAGTACCTCGCCCTTCATCTGTTATTATCTTGGATGCTACTAATGGAGAAACCAAGGAATACAGCTTGGATGAAGTGCCAGAATGGGTGGACCGTGTCTATCCAGCAGAAGAAACCATCCAGCAAATCAACTACAACGGCAAGTATAAAGACGGCTTCTGGAATGCCTTGATTTCTAAGAAAAATGTTACCCAAACGACAGAGGGCTATAACTATCTTTCTATCGGAAATGACATTTATCTCTACACGGGGGTGACTTCAGCAAATGCCGACGAAAGTAATCTAGGATTTATCCTTGAAAATATGCGCACTGGAGAAATCACCAAGTACAATCTAGCATCAGCAACCGAAGAATCTGCCCGTGCTTCCGCAGAAGGAGCAGTTCAAGAGAAAGCCTACAAGGCTACCTTCCCTATCCTTGTCAATCTAAATGACAAACCGCTCTACATCATGGGCTTGAAGGATAATGCAGGCTTGGTCAAGGAGTATGCTTTGGTCGATGCAGTGGAGTACCAAAACGTCATCGTAGCAGCTACGGTAGATGAACTCCTTAGCAAATATGCCAATAAAAATGACCTCGAGCTGGATAATGAAACGGTAGAAAATATTAATGGAATCGTCTCAGACCTTAAATCAGCTGTCATCAAGGGTGACACCGTCTACTTCTTTAAAGTTGATGGCAAAATCTACAAGGTCAAGGCCTCAGTATCAGACGACCTTCCTTACCTTGAAAATGGTCAATCCTTCGAAGGTCAGGTTGGAAAAGATAATTACCTCAAAACATTTAAAGTCAAGTAAAAGAAACCTCGGTATAAACCGAGGTTTCAGATGAAATTCTTGGTCACGATTGAAAAATATGCTACACTAACAATATGAAAATTTTAATCCCAACAGCCAAAGAAATGAACACAAACCTTCCTTGTATCGAAGCGCTCCCCTTGAGTGAAGAAAGTCAGGCAGTCCTTGACTCACTGGCGCACTACTCAGCTAGTGAATTAGAGACTTTTTATAAGGTATCTGCTGAGAAAGCAGAAGAAGAGTACGCTCATATTCAAGCCCTAAAAGATCACAGGGCTAAACATTATCCAGCCCTGAACCTTTTTGATGGTCTCATGTATCGTCATATTAAACGAGATGGGTTAACCGAGACTGAACAAACCTATCTTGAAGATCATGTTTTAATTACATCAGCTTTGTATGGCGTAGTTCCAGCTCTATCTCCCATGGCTCCTCACCGTTTGGACTTTTTGATGAAATTAAAAGTAGCTGGTAAAACCTTAAAGACTCATTGGAAGTCAGCTTACGATGAGGCGTTAGAGGATGAGAACTTGATATTTTCTCTCTTGTCATCAGAGTTTGAAACAGTATTTTCTAAGGAAATCAGAGAAAAGATGGTGACCTTCAAATTTATGGAGGATAAGGCAGGCCAGTTAAAAATCCACTCAACCATTTCAAAAAAAGCCCGTGGTGCCTTTTTGACCGCCTTGATAGAGGGGCAAGTTCAAACTGTTGAACAAGCTCGCAAACTCAATTTTGCTGGTTTTGATTACCGACCTGATTTATCAAGTGATTTAGAACTCGTCTTTTTAAAACAAGTGTAAAGTATCTTTAATTCAAAATAATATAAGCTGTCCCCAAGAAGTCAACCTCTTAGTTTGACCTTTTGGGGGCAATTTTTTCGCTCTGTTGTAAAATGAAGTGCAACACAAAAGACATGTCTATCTGATATACTAGAGTTGCGAAAAACAGTATAAAGGAAGAGAAACATGTCCACAAACTATTCTACCACAAATCAATCATACAAGCACTTATCTGAAG
>CALHBZ010000261.1 GCA_937930605.1 Streptococcus oralis | reverse complement strand
TTCTACCATGATTCGCTCATGTCAACCAGCCTAGAGGCCAGTCAAGTTCACTTTACTCGTGAGATGCCAGAGGAATTTACGCTAGAATGCACAGCTAAATTCCGCTACCGTCAACCTGACTCTAAGGTGACAGTCCATGTCAAAGGAGACAAGGCAGAGGTCATCTTTGCGGAGCCACAACGCGCCATCACACCAGGACAGGCAGTTGTCTTTTACGATGGTGAAGAGTGTCTCGGTGGCGGTTTGATTGACAACGCCTACCGTGACGGACAAGTTTGTCAGTACATATAGATTGACAAATTTTCTCAATCTGCTACAATAATAAAAGCAATAGAAATGATGGTCAAAGCTCATGGATGTTGCAGGCTTTTTTGTCCTGCACTTCTTTGGAGTTTTGACTGTTTTTGTGTCGTTTAAGGGAAAGGACAAGAATGACTCAGCAAGATTTTCGGACAAAAGTAGGAAATACAGTTTTTGGTGTTCGGGCGACAGCCTTGATTGTCCAAAATCGCAAGCTTCTAGTCACCAAAGACAAGGGCAAGTATTATACTATTGGTGGTGCGATTCAAGTCAATGAAAGAACGGAAGACGCGGTAGTCCGCGAAGTGAGGGAAGAACTAGGTGTCAAAGCTGAGGCTGGGCGACTAGCCTTTGTAGTTGAGAATCGTTTTGAACAGGACGGTGTTTCCTATCACAACATCGAATTTCATTATCTAGTTGATCTACTGGAGGACGCTCCTTTAACCATGCAGGAAGATGAGAAAACGCAACCCTGCGAATGGATTGATTTGGATAAACTTGAGGATTTCCAGCTAGTTCCAGCCTTTTTAAAAACAGTCCTACCAGATTGGGACGGCCAACTAATACACATTCATCTTGAGGAATAGGAGAGAAAATGACTTATAATTTTACGGAAGAATACGATATTATTGTAATCGGTGCGGGGCACGCGGGGGTAGAAGCATCCCTAGCAGCTAGCCGTATGGGTTGTAAGGTCTTGCTTGCGACCATCAACATTGAAATGCTGGCTTTCATGCCTTGTAACCCTTCTATCGGTGGCTCTGCCAAGGGGATTGTTGTGCGTGAAGTCGATGCCCTCGGCGGTGAAATGGCCAAGAATATTGACAAGACCTACATCCAGATGAAGATGCTCAACACTGGGAAAGGTCCAGCTGTCCGTGCCCTTCGTGCGCAGGCTGACAAGGAGCTTTACTCTAAGGAAATGCGCAAGACAGTTGAAAATCAAGAGAACCTGACCCTTCGTCAAACCATGATTGATGAGATTTTGGTGGAAGATGGCAAGGTTGTCGGTGTGCGTACAGCTACCCATCAAGAGTATGGAGCAAAAGCGGTTATTGTAACCACGGGGACAGCCCTTCGTGGGGAAATTATCATCGGGGACCTCAAGTATTCATCAGGTCCTAACCACAGCCTAGCTTCTATTAACCTTGCTGACAATCTCAAGGAACTGGGCCTCGAAATTGGTCGTTTCAAGACAGGAACACCTCCCCGTGTCAAGGCTTCTTCTATCAACTACGATGTGACAGAGATTCAACCAGGGGATGAAGCGCCAAATCACTTTTCTTATACTTCACGTGATGAGGACTATGTCAAGGATCAGGTGCCATGTTGGTTGACCTACACTAATGGTACCAGTCATGAGATTATCCAAAACAACCTCCACCGTGCACCTATGTTTACAGGTGTGGTTAAGGGAGTAGGGCCTCGCTATTGTCCGTCGATTGAGGACAAGATTGTGCGCTTTGCAGATAAGGAACGTCATCAGCTCTTCCTTGAACCAGAAGGACGCAATACAGAGGAAGTTTATGTCCAAGGACTTTCAACTAGCCTTCCTGAGGATGTCCAGCGTGACTTGGTTCATTCTATCAAAGGTTTGGAAAATGCTGAAATGATGCGAACAGGTTATGCTATCGAGTATGATATGGTCTTGCCACATCAGTTGCGTGCAACTCTGGAAACCAAGAAAATCTCAGGACTTTTTACTGCTGGTCAGACAAATGGAACGTCAGGTTATGAAGAGGCTGCTGGTCAAGGGATTATAGCTGGTATCAACGCGGCTCTGAAAATCCAAGGCAAGCCTGAGTTGATTTTGAAGCGCAGTGACGGTTATATTGGGGTGATGATTGATGACTTGGTAACCAAGGGTACCATTGAACCCTACCGTCTCTTGACTAGTCGTGCTGAATACCGCCTCATCCTCCGTCATGATAATGCAGATATGCGTTTGACCGAGATGGGACGTGAGATTGGGCTTGTTGACGATGAACGCTGGGCTCGTTTTGAAATCAAGAAAAATCAATTTGATAATGAGATGCAGCGACTAGATAGCATCAAACTCAAGCCAGTCAAGGAAACCAATGCCAAGGTTGAGGAGATGGGCTTCAAACCGTTGACAGATGCGGTGACAGCCAAAGAATTCCTTCGCCGTCCAGAAGTTTCTTATCAAGATGTGGTGGCCTTCATCGGACCAGCTGCAGAGGACTTGGATGACAAGATTATCGAATTGATTGAAACAGAGATCAAGTACGAAGGCTATATTTCCAAAGCCATGGATCAGGTTGCTAAGATGAAACGCATGGAAGAAAAACGCATTCCAGCCAATATCGACTGGGATGATATTGACTCCATTGCGACAGAAGCTCGCCAAAAGTTCAAACTCATCAATCCAGAAACCATTGGCCAAGCCAGCCGTATTTCGGGAGTAAACCCAGCAGATATTTCCATTCTCATGGTCTATCTGGAAGGTAAAAATCGTAGTATTTCTAAAAATCAAGAAAAGAAAGCATAGAGAAAAACAGCTCCGAAGACGGGGCTGTTTTGTTGATTTATTCTTCTTCGTCTGGTGTGAGGATCATAGGGATAATGATCGGTTCACGTTCCGTATTTTCATAAAGGAAGGGACGAATAGCGTTGACAATGGCACCATTGACAGATTGGATGCTAGCGTCCTTATTTTTCAACGCGATACGAATGGCATTAAAGAGGATGCGCTGGCTTTGGCGAATCAAGTCACCAGACTCTCGCATGTAGACAAAACCTCGGCTGAGGATGTCTGGACCAGACAGAATCATTTTAGATTTGAAGTCAACAGTTGCGACTGCAAGAACAACACCGTCTTCAGATAGATCACGACGATCTTTGAGGACAGCTGCACCGATTTCGCCGATACGATTTCCATCGACATAGATGTCTTGGGCGTTGAAGTGGCCTGCGATACGAGCAGAGTTAGCAGTAAGGGCAAGCACATCACCATTGCTCATGATAAAGATATTGTCCTTCTCGACACCAGTATCCACCGCTAGTCCAGCATGGACTTTCTGCATACGGTATTCACCATGAACAGGCATGAAGTATTTGGGCTTGATCAAGCGGAGCATGAGTTTTTGCTCTTGCTGACCACCGTGTCCAGAGGTGTGGATATTGTTGATTTTACCATGGATGACTTCGACACCAGCTTCTGAGATAATGTTAATCAGTTTGTTGACGCTAGTAGTATTTCCAGGGATTGGGCTAGAAGAGAAGATAACGGTATCGCCGGGTTGGAGTTGCACCTGACGGTGTGTTCCGTTAGCGATACGAGAGAGGGCTGCCATCGGCTCACCCTGACTACCTGTACAAAGGATCAGAACCTCGCCTGCAGGGTAGTCCTTGATTTCATTTGGCTCGATAAAGGTTCCCTTGGGAGCTTTGATGTAGCCAAGCTCAATTCCGTTGACTATAGCCTTTTCCATAGAACGACCAAAGACCGCAATCTTGCGTCCAGTCTTAACAGCAGCATCTGTTGCTTGTTGGAGACGGAAGATATTTGAGGCAAAGGATGCAAAGATGATACGTCCTTCAATGCCTTGGATGATCTTCATGATAGACTGGCCAACGACTTTTTCAGAGTTGGTAAAAGTTGGCACTTCCGCATTTGTCGAGTCAGAGAGGAGACAGAGCACTCCTTCTTCACCAAGGGCAGCCATACGGTGCAAGTCTGCAGGCTCTCCAACTGGCGTGAAGTCGAACTTGAAGTCACCCGTACAGACGATTTTACCTTGAGGAGTATGAATGACAATCCCCAAAGGCTCTGGAATGGAGTGAGTAGTTCTAAAGAAAGTTGCCTTGAGATTTTTAAAGGTCAACTCAGTGTTGTGGTTGATTTCGTAAAGTTTGGCGTTGCGCAAGAGGCCGTGTTCTTCGAGTTTTCCACGGATCAAAGCCAAGGCAAGTGGTCCAGCGTAGATAGGGACATTTGCTTGCTTGAGCAGGAAAGGAATCCCACCGATGTGGTCCTCGTGTCCGTGTGTAATCAAAACGGCCTTGACGCGGTCAATATTGTCCACGATGTAAGAGTAGTCAGGGATAACGTAGTCGATACCCAGCAAGTCATCTTCTGGGAATTTAATCCCAGCATCGACAATGATAATCTCGTCTTGGTATTCAATTCCGTAAGTGTTTTTCCCGATTTCTCCCAGACCACCGATGGCAAAAACGCCGACTTCTTCAGGTTTAAGAGTGTAGGCCATATTAGAACTCCGTAATTTCGAAGGCGCCAGTTTCTTTTTCGTAATCTAGCAATTTGTCAGACAAGAGTTCGATATACTCGATATTGTACTCTGGGCGATTTTCTTCGACAAGTTGGCGAGCAGCGATACGGCCCTCAAGTTCTGAGCTGGCATCGATGTCTAGGTAAAGTGAGCGTGTTGTTTCACGACGTGGGCTACGTTCTTTTGTTTCTTGATAAAAAACTTTGTAAATCATATCGTTCCTTTCTATTTACAGGTCAGCTTATTCCAAACTTTTAGCAGATATTTGCTTGATTTCATTCCATTTTGTGTCTAGATTGACCTTGATTCGTTACAATTATTTCAATTATACCACAAAATGAAA
>CALHBZ010000260.1 GCA_937930605.1 Streptococcus oralis | reverse complement strand
AAACTGTTGCTAAAATCTGATGTCCATTTTCAAGTTCAACCGTAAACATTGCGTTAGGCATTGTATCGACTACTTTGCCTTCAACTTCAATCACATCGTCTTTTGCCACGCAAAAGCACCTCCATAAATTTCGATTTGATGCCTCTAAACACAGAGACAACAATTATAAGTCAGACTATCTCAGTATAACATTTGTAGCGATTTTTTGCAAGTGTGAAAAACGCTTTATTTCAAATTTGTCAATACTTTTTCGATGTCCTTGAACACATCATTGATATCTTGATTTCCTTCGATATCGTGGACCAAACCTTTAGCACGATAGTGTGCAATAATGGGTTCACCTTGGGCGATATTGACATCCAAACGGCGCTTAACTGTCTCAGGTTTGTCATCTTCGCGTTGGTAGTAATCTTCTTCTTTGTAGTCAGCTGGTGGGTTAAAAACTTTATGGAAGGTTTCACCTGTTTTGCGGTGGATGATACGGCCACTCAAACGTTCCAAGAGAGAGTCTGGATTCACTTCGATGTTGATCACACCTTCCAGTTCGATACCAAGTTCAGCCAATATTTTGTCCAAGGCATGCGCTTGTTCAATCGTACGTGGGTAACCATCCAACAAGAAACCTGTTGCCTTGATATCGTCCTGTGAAAGGCGTTCTTTAACAATTCCATTTGTAACTTCATCCGGAACCAACTCACCTTTGTCAATATACGACTTAGCAAGTACACCCATTTCAGTTTGATTAGCTATAGCAGCACGGAACATATCTCCAGTTGAAATGTGTGCCACGTGGAATTGCTCCACAATTTTAGCTGCTTGCGTTCCCTTACCTGCTCCAGGTAAGCCCATAATCAAAAGATTCATGATAGGATCTCCTTATTTTGTATTTAAATAGAAACTGAAATCTCTTTCAACCCCTATTTAAAAACAAAATAGAAGAGGGGAGATGAAAGCCTCTCTGATAGGTAGACCTTCATACTCCACTCTCTGAGCTACCTTGTTCTATATCAAACAAGATTTGCTTCTATTCTGTTGTATTCATGAAACCGACATATTTCCGTTTCAATAGATAGCCTTCCAACTGTTTAATTCCCTCAATACCTGTCGAAATAATGATCAAAAGACTAGTTCCCCCAAAAGCAACGGCTTCTGAAAGTCCAAAAACATCTTTTGCCACAATCGGCATGATGGAAATGACCCCTAGGAAAAGGGAGCCGACGGTTGCAAGGCGACGAAGAAGTTTTGACATAAACTCTTCAGTACCTTTACCTGGACGAACACCATGGATATAGGCTCCACTCTTTTGTAAATTCTCTGCTGTTTTTTCAGGATTGATTTGTACAAATGTATAAAAGAAAGTAAAGAGAATAATTAAGAGAGCATAGGTAAAGATACCACTAATGGTTGTTGTCGCAAGAAGCGACTGGGCTGTTCGTACCCAAGATGCATTGTAACCCATGGCACTTACAAATTGGAAGATGGCTGCTGGCGCAGCTGTAATCGAACTTGCAAAGATAACTGGGATAACACCCGCAGGGTTGACCTTCAAAGGAAGATAAGAGCTTGATGGAGCACCTTGAGCAAGTTTTGTATATTGAATTGGAATTTTATATTCTGCTTGCTGTACATAAGTTGTAAAATAGATAATCAACAAAACAGCGACGACTAGGATAGCGACAAAGATTATAGACGAATTCAAACGACTGCTTGGAACGTTGACAAAATAGTCAACATAGATGCTATGAATCATCTCTGGGATTGAAGCCACAATTCCCGCAAAGATAATCATAGAAACTCCATTACCATATCCTTTATCAGTAATTTGTTCCCCTAGCCAAGTCACAATCATACTTCCAGCAGTAAGAATGATACCAATCGTAATAAAAACTTGTGGTGTAAGGTCAGTTGTCAATAATTTTGCACCCGAAAGAGTGTTAAAACCAGCTGTAATACCCACTGATTGCACAAAAGCAAGTACAAGCGCAATATAGCGAGTCGCTTGGTTTAATTTTCTCCGACCTACTTCCCCTTGTTTACCCCATTCTACAAACTTCGGTAAAATATCCATTTGTAGCAACTGGACAACGATAGAAGCAGTAATATACGGACTTACACCGAGCGCGAAAACGGAGAAGTTCTTCATGGCATTTCCTGAAACAAGGCTAAGCATGTTCAAGAAAGATAATCCACTCAGAGCTTCAAGACTTTTTGCATTTACACCTGGGACAGTAATGCTAGTCCCAACACGGAAAACAAGAATGATAAAAATTGTAAAGAGAATTTTTGATCGAACTTGTTTAACTTTGAGAGCCTCTTTTAATAATTTAAAAAACATAGGTCACCTCTCTTAGATGACTTCTACTGAACCACCTTTAGCAGTGATAGCTTCCTCAGCTGATTTAGAGAATTTAGCTGCTTTCACAGACAATTTCTTAGTCAACTCACCGTTACCAAGAATTTTAACACCTGATTTTTCAGCTTTCACAATTCCTGCTTCGATAAGCACAACTGGAGTAACTTCAGTACCATCTTCAAAGACGTTCAATTGGTCAAGGTTTACAATTGCGTATTCCTTAGCGTTGATGTTAGTAAATCCACGTTTTGGAAGACGACGGAACAATGGAGTTTGTCCACCTTCAAAACCAAGGCGAACTCCGCCACCGCTACGAGCTTTTTGACCTTTTTGACCGCGACCAGATGTTTTACCGTTACCTGATGAAGTACCACGACCAACACGGTTACGTACTTTACGAGAACCTTCTGCAGGTTTCAATTCATGAAGTTTCATTTATATTTTCTCCTCTTTTGTAAAATGCTAGCGCCGATAAGAGAGAAAAGGTTGTCTCCCTTATCAACTCGCCTATACATTCGTCATCTTAGATGACTATATCTAGTTTTAGGGGATGAGTATTGCCACATCCCCTAAACATTCATTAGTTTACTTCTTCAACTGTTACCAAGTGAGATACTGCAGTGATCATACCACGGATAGCAGCGTTGTCTTCTTTGATAACAGAGCTGTTCAATTTGCCAAGTCCAAGTGCTACAACAGTTTTACGTTGTGATGGAATGCGTCCGATTGGAGACTTAGTCAAAGTAATTTTAATTTGAGCCATTTTATCCCCTTTCTTATGCCAAATCAGAAACTGAGATACCACGAAGGGCAGCAACTTCTTCAGCGCGTTTCAATTGTTTCAAACCTTCAA
>CALHBZ010000259.1 GCA_937930605.1 Streptococcus oralis | reverse complement strand
CAATCTGTAAACAAAGGGCTAGGAAAACTCCCGCCCTTTTTATCCGATTAAATTTGTCACCCAGAGTTGTTTGATAAAGTTTGTCGTTAAAGGGACACTTTGGATGATATGCTTGGCTACCACGCTCTTTTCAAGGGGATTTTGCACAGCTGCCATAGGCACCGTTGCAAGAATAGTCAGAGCCATTTGCAAGACAAATAAGGTTACCAATAGGGACAAGACACCTGCTCCGATACGAAACCATTTGACATCGAGCTTTTTAATCGGAATCAAGTGTAGGAACAAACCGATAAAACGTCCGATACTGTAACAAATTCCGAAAACTAGAAGGTAGGCCAGACCCGCATAAAAGACCTTGTCTAGCTGAAAAAGCTGGTCTGAGGGGAAGAAAAAGGTGCCCTGTCCTTCCTGAGGATTGGCATAAGGGATAAGCAAGTGAAAGTAATCTCCCAGCGATTTATAAAACTGTCCAGCAACAAAGGCTGAAATCACTGCCACGAGGAAATAATAAACTTGAAGCACCAAACCTCTACGGTAGCCGATGTAAAAGCCCCAAGCAAGAACCAGCAAGAGAAGGATCGAAATCATAGGGAATCCTCAATCTTGCTCTGATCTTGCTTAACAGCCACTAATTTATTTCGAAGGTCTTTAAGCTCCTGCTCCTTATCGTCAAACTCAATCTCACGACTAAGCTGCGTCGATAGGCTGTTAATCGCTAAAAGGAGGGCAATCGTTTCATCATCTGCCCCAGGCATTTGTTCTTTAATTGCTTGGTATTTTTCAGTCGCAACCTTGGCTATTTCCTCCATAAAGAGGTTGTCATGCTCGGTTGTCAAGGTTAATGTCTTTTTCCCGAATGTAAACTTATATCGATTTAGATTTGCCATAAAATTCACCTCACGATATTATACCAAATTTCGCTAACTTTGTCAGTTTTTACCAATTCTCCTGCTTTTATGGTACAATAGAAGCTATGGCAAGTATCACACTCACACCAAGTGAACAGGACATTCAGAGCTTTTTAAGTCGGTATCGGAAAGCTCTCAGTCCTAGTAAAAATCCTTATATCCGCTACTTTTTGCGCCTGCCTCAGGCAACGGTTTCCATCTACACTTCTGGAAAAGTCCTCCTGCAGGGAGAAGCTGCTGAGCAATACGCCAGTTTCTTTGGCTATCAAGTCCGACAAGAAAAGAGCGGACAAGACTTTCCTATGATTGGAACTGATGAGGTGGGAAATGGTTCCTACTTTGGTGGGCTAGCTGTCGTGGCTTCCTTTGTGACACCAGACCAGCATGACTTCTTGAGAAAACTCGGAGTGGGGGATTCCAAAACTCTGACAGACCAAAAGATTCGTCAGATCGCCCCTATCCTCAAGGAAAAGATCCAGCATCAAGCACTGCTTCTCTCACCGAACAAGTATAATGAAGTTATCGGAGACCGTTACAATGCTGTTTCTGTAAAGGTTGCTCTTCACAACCAAGCTATCTTTCTCCTTCTCCAAAAAGGAGTCCAGCCAGAAAAAATCGTGATTGATGCTTTTACAAGTCCTAAAAACTATGACAAGTACTTGACGCAAGAAGCCAATCATTTCCCAAACAAGGTTAGTTTGGAAGAGAAAGCCGAGGAAAAATATATGGCTGTTGCGGTTAGCTCCATCATCGCGCGTGATCTCTTCTTGGAAAACTTGGAAAATCTTGGACGAGAACTAGGCTATCAACTGCCAAGTGGCGCTGGAACTGCATCTGATAAGGTTGCTAGCAAAATCCTTCAGGCCTATGGTATGAAAGGCCTCAACTTCTGCGCCAAACTGCATTTTAAAAATACTGAAAAAGCTAAAGCACTGCTAGAAAGGTAAATTATGAATTATTTTAAAACATTTCTAAAAGAGTGGGGACTTACGTTCCTCATCATTATAGTAGTGGGGCTCAGTCGCCTCTTTCTCTGGACCAATGTCCGTGTGGAAGGACACTCTATGGACCCTACCCTAGCTGACGGAGAAGTTCTCTTCGTTGTTAAACACCTCCCAATTGACCGCTTCGACATCGTTGTTGCCCATGAGGAGGATGGAAATAAAGACATTGTCAAAAGGGTCATCGGTATGCCTGGAGATACCATCCGCTA
>CALHBZ010000258.1 GCA_937930605.1 Streptococcus oralis | reverse complement strand
GCTCCTGAGCTTTTCGACGAATGCTTTCAAAATAAGGGAGAACCCCCAACTGAGAAATGGTCGCCTGATCATCTCCCAGATAAGTAGCAAAATCCTTGCGAATATAGTCAGCTAGTACTAGCTGTCTCAGTTCCTGACCTAGACTTTCATACTCTGTCCAGAAGATATCGGCGATGGCAGACAATTTCCCCAGAGATTGAGTTAAAAGCTGATCAGAAGCCTTAGACTTAACCAGATAAACCTGACGTTTTTCCACCAATCCACGCGCCTTCAAGTCAGCCTCTAACTTTTTCCTATAACCATCTAAATCCTCATACCAATCTGGTGTTTGATAGAGCATGCTCTGCAATAGTGTCTCCAACCAGTAGGAGGTCAACGGTGGAAGCTTCTGAGTCCCCAGTAAATTTTGCAAAGAGGAAGGAATCGTTAATCCCTGAGAATGCATATAAATCAACATAGCGGACAAATACTTGGGATCTTCTAAGAGCAAATCAGATGAAATATCCCCTTTGAGGACCTTTGAATCTGCTACAAATGTTTGAAAATCAGGATCGACTATAAGGTGATGAATATAGTCCCACTTAGTCTCCTCAAACTGCTTGAGACGTTCCGACTCTTCAGCTGTTGGTGAACACACATAGACAAAATCCTGATGAGGGCAAAGAGTGTCTTCCTTGACTAGTTCGGGTACCGTGATTTCTTGATCGATCTCCCCGCACATTCGGATATAGCGTTCCCAGAGTTCTGGCTCGCTGTCATATGGTGGTGTGGCTGTCAGGGAGATGACTTGCAGCTGTTCATACTGCTTGCGAAAGGCTTCCAGACTTTTCCACCATTCATTGCGCAGATGGTGGCATTCATCCAAGCAAAGAGTCGCAACCTTCTGAGCTCTTAGACTTGCAAGCAAATCAAACCCCACGAAATCCTCTGCTTCACCATCTTCTTGTGATTGTAATTGGTTTATGGCACTATGAAAAGCCTGATAGGTCACAATCGTTAGTGCCTTCATCTCCTTTAAGTTTTGGGAAACGAGGTCTGAAATCTTCTGTTCATTCCCTAAAAAGGCTGTTTGAATCCTCTCCACCCATTGTTCACGAATGGTGACAGTCGGAACTAAGATGAGGGCTGGATTGCCAAAACGAGCGATTAGCTCGATACCAATGGTTGTCTTTCCAGACCCTGGAGCAGCCACTAGATGAACATGACCGTCTGCTTGATAGTCCTGAAAACGATCCAAGACCTGTTTTTGGTATTGGCGCCAGCTTCCTTTAAAGTTTAAACCTAACATGATAC
>CALHBZ010000257.1 GCA_937930605.1 Streptococcus oralis | reverse complement strand
GTTAAGAATGAAGAACCAACCTACTATGCGAATACTTCAAAAGTAAGTACTTCTCAGTTTGCCTCTGGTAGTATCATTGAGGGTGAAGTCGTACAGTCAGTCCTATCACGTAATACTCATGTTCACAAAGATAGTGTGGTGAAGAACAGCATTTTATTCCCACGTGTTGTGATTGGCCAAGGTGCCCAAGTTGAGTATGCAATCTTGGACAAAGGGGTTGAAGTTGCTGACGGTGTCGTTATTCGCGGTACTGTAGAACACCCAGTTGTAGTCAAAAAAGGCGAAAAAGTAACAGAGGATATTCATTCATGAAAATTTTATTCGTAGCAGCAGAGGGTGCGCCCTTTTCAAAAACAGGTGGTTTGGGAGACGTTATTGGCGCTCTTCCCAAATCACTGGTAAAGGCAGGGCATGAAGTTGCTGTTTTCCTACCCTACTATGATATGGTAGAGACTAAGTTTGGGGACCAGATAGAAGATGTTCTCCACTTTGAAGTTAGTGTGGGATGGCGTAGACAGTACTGTGGTATTAAGAAAGCGGTCTTAAACGGGGTAACATTCTACTTCATTGATAATCAGTATTATTTCTTCCGTGGTCATGTGTACGGAGATTTTGACGATGGTGAACGCTTTGCCTTTTTCCAACTGGCTGCTCTAGAAGCAATGGAACGGATCGACTTTATCCCTGACCTTCTCCATGTCCATGATTACCATACAGCAATGATTCCTTTCTTGTTGAAGGAGAAGTACCATTGGATCCAAGCCTATCAAGGAATTAGAACCGTTTTAACCATTCACAATTTGGAATTTCAAGGTCAGTTTTCTGAAGGAATGTTGTGGGATTTGTTCGGTGTCGGCTTTGAACGCTACGCTGATGGCACACTTCGGTGGAATGATTGTCTCAACTGGATGAAAGCAGGTATTCTGTACGCGGATCGTGTCTCAACCGTGTCGCCTAGCTATGCGCATGAGATTATGACCAGTCAGTTTGGTTGCGGTTTGGATCAGATTCTTCGCATGGAGTCAGGAAAAGTTTCGGGTATTGTCAATGGTATCGACGCAGATCTTTATAATCCTCAAACAGACCCGCTTTTAGACTATCATTTTGATAAGGAAGATTTGTCTGGAAAAGCAGAAAACAAAGCAAAATTGCAAGAGAGAGTTGGTCTACCTGTGCGAGCAGATGTGCCACTAGTTGGGATTGTCTCTCGTTTGACACGACAAAAAGGCTTTGATGTTGTGGTAGAAAGCTTGCACCGTTTCTTACAGGAGGACGTTCAAATAGTCCTTTTAGGAACAGGTGATCCAGCTTTTGAACATTCCTTCTCATGGTTTGCTCAAGTTTATCCTGACAAGCTATCAGCAAATATCACTTTTGATGTCAAACTTGCTCAAGAAATCTACGCAGCTTGTGACCTCTTCCTCATGCCAAGCCGTTTCGAACCATGTGGATTGTCACAAATGATGGCTATGCGATACGGAACTCTACCATTGGTTCATGAAGTGGGTGGACTAAGAGATACAGTTCAATCCTTCAATCCAATCGAAGGAACTGGCACCGGATTTAGCTTTGACAATTTAACACCTTATTGGCTTAACTGGAGTTTCCAAACAGCCTTGGATGTTTATAAGCATCAGCCAGATGTTTGGAGAAATCTACAAAAACAAGCTATGGAATGTGATTTTTCATGGGATACAGCTTGCCAGTCTTACCTTGACTTGTACCATAGTCTAGTCAACTAATAGATAAAATCGTATGATTCTTTCATACGATTTTTGGGCTGTTTAGAAAAGAGGAGAAGTGATGACTCAAGTAA
>CALHBZ010000256.1 GCA_937930605.1 Streptococcus oralis | reverse complement strand
CTTTCGTCTTTTCTCCTCTTTCTGAGTTTGTTTTTCTGGAGAAAGCTAGTATAGAGGGAGTTTCCTAACTCCCCAAAACCTTTATGAAGACTTTCCCTTCATAAGGCATCCATACTTTTGTGAATAAAGGAGTTTGTATGAGATTTACAAAGCGTCATTATAGAGCTCAAGTTGACGCAAGAGATTGTGGTGTGGCAGCCCTTGCCATGATTTATGGTTACTATGGCTCCTACTACTCTTTGGCCAGCTTGCGTGAAATGGCCAAGACAACCTTACGAGGAACAACCGCTTTTGGACTGGTAAAGGTCTCTGAAGAATTAGGCTTTGAAACACGAGCCCTGAAAGCGGATATGTCTTTATTTGATATGAAAGGAGTCATCTACCCCTTTATCGCTCATGTCATCAAGGATAAAAAGTTACTTCATTACTATGTCGTGACGGGACATGACAAACATTCTGTTCATATTGCCGACCCCGATCCGGCTGTTAAAATGACCAAACTTTCCAAGGAACAGTTTGCCCAAGAATGGACAGGGGTCTCTATTTTCATTGCCCCTGCACCCGAATACAAGCCTCATAAGGAACAGAAAAATGGCCTCTGGTCTTTTGTGCCCATCTTGATGAGACAAAAAGGCTTGATTGCCAATATCGTTATCGCAACTCTATTGGTTACGATCATCAATATCGTGGGCTCTTACTATATGCAGGGGATTATTGATACCTATGTCCCCAATCAGATGCGCAATACCTTAGGGATTATTTCTTTAGGTTTGGTGGTCGTCTATATCTTGCAACAGATTCTATCTTATGCCCAGAATTATTTGCTTCTCATTTTGGGACAACGGCTTTCGATTGATGTGATTTTGTCTTATATCAAGCATGTCTTCCATTTACCCATGTCCTTTTTTGCGACCAGAAGAACAGGGGAGATTGTCTCACGCTTCAATGATGCCAACAGTATTATTGATGCCTTGGCCAGTACCATTCTTTCCATCTTCCTAGATGTTTCAATCGTGATTGTCATGGCTATTGTTTTGTTCTCACAAAACTTGAATCTCTTCTTTATCAGTCTTCTCTCACTACCGATTTATATTGTCGTAATTTTTGCCTTCATGAAACCATTTGAAAAAATGAATCGGGACACCATGGAATCCAATGCTATTCTTTCCTCTTCCATTATCGAAGATATCAATGGGATTGAAACAATCAAATCCTTGACCAGTGAAAATTATCGTTACCAAAAGATTGACAGAGAATTTGTGGACTATCTGAAAAAATCATTTGCTTATAGTCGGATGGAAAACATTCAAATCGGCTTGAAGAAAACAGCTCAACTCCTATTGAATATCGCTATTCTTTGGATGGGAGCCCTTTTGGTGATGGACAATAAAATGACCTTGGGGCAGCTGATTACTTATAACACCTTGCTGGTTTATTTCACAAATCCACTAGAAAACATCATCAATTTACAGACTAAGCTCCAGACAGCGCAAGTTGCCAATAACCGCTTGAACGAAGTCTATCTGGTAGATTCTGAGTTTGTGGATAAAAAAGCAATCCGTGATTTAAGCATGACCAAGGGTGACATTGAATTGAAACAGGTCAGCTATAAATATGGATATGGGCGAAATGTCCTCTCAGATATTAACTTGACCATTGAACGAGGCAGTAAGGTGGCCTTTGTGGGCATTTCTGGTTCTGGAAAGACGACCCTTGCCAAGATGATTGTGAATTTCTATGATCCGAATGAGGGAGAGATTCTGGTGAATCATATCAACCTCAATCAGATTGACAAGCATGTCTTGCGCCGTCATATCAACTACTTGCCGCAACAGCCCTATGTCTTTAATGGTACTATCTTAGAGAATGTTCTCTTGGGTGCCAAGCCTGGAACGACTCAGAAAGAAATCATTCGGGCGCTAGAAATTGCGGAGATTCGGGAAGACATTGAACGGATGCCTTTGAATTACCAAACAGAGTTGACATCAGACGGGACAGGGATTTCAGGTGGTCAACGTCAGCGCTTGGCCTTGGCTCGGGCTCTTTTGACCGATGCTCCTGTTTTGATTCTTGATGAGGCAACCAGCAATCTGGATATCCTGACAGAGAAAAAGATTATCGACAATCTCTTGGAGTTGGACAAGACCATTATATTCATCGCCCATCGCTTGACCATTGCGGAGCGGTCTGAAAAAGTGGTCGTTCTGGACAAGGGGGAAATCGTCGAACAAGGAACACACGAAGAATTGCTTGCTCAGGATGGCTTCTATGCCCATCTGGTCAATAGTTAGAAAGGAGAAAGAAGATGGAAGAACATTACTTAGAGAGTGCTGAATTTTATAATCGTAGATATTCCAACTTTTCTGTACGCGTGATTTTACCGACTTTCTTCTTGTTGATTTTTGTGGTCTTATTCTCTCTCTTTGCGAAAAAGGAAATCACGATTACCTCTGCTGCCTCTATCGAACCGAGTAAGATCCTGGCAACCATCCAGTCAACCAGTAATAATGCAATTGTCACTAATAATCTAGAGGAAAATAAGGTGGTCAAAAAAGGGGATCTCTTGGTTCAGTATCATTCTGACAGTGAAAACACTCAAAAAGACACCTTCTCCTCCCAAGTGGAAACCTTGAAAGAACAAAAACGACAGTTGGAATTATTGCAGGAAAGTTTGAAGACAGGAACTAGCCAGTTTGCTTCGGGGGAAGATCGCTTTGGCTACGAACAGGTCTTTAATGACTATAAAAACCAAGCTGCCAGCATCCGTAGTAATACGGAACAACAGAATTCCAATATTGCCTCTCAAAATTCAGCTGCCAGCAGTTCACAAGCTGAACTTGGAAATCTCATCGAGGAAACCAATGCCAAATTGTCGGACTATCAAACATTGAAAAATGCCATTCAAAATGGAACCAGTGTTCCTTCAAGCAACGCTGGCTATAGTATTTATCAATCCTATGCGGCGCAGGCTGCTTCTGATAGTCAAGGACAGCTCAAGAGTCAAGTCATTGCACAGATTGACAGCCAGATTGCCCAATTTGAATCCGCTCTGGCGGGTTATCGGGTTCAATATGCGGGCTCAGGTGCGCAACAGGCCTACTCTGGTAGTTTAGATAGTCAGCTTGAGTCCTTGAAAGCTCAACAGTTGGCAAAAGTCGGACAAGAGTTGACCGCCCTAAATCAAAAGCTTTTAGAGGTTGAAAATAATCTCAAAGTACAGGGAGGAATCACACAAAAAGGGGCCATTACAGCGATGGAAGACGGGGTTCTCCACCTGAATCCTGAAACTGCTGGGGCTAATTTGGTTCCCGAAGGCAAGGTCTTGGCCCAGTTATATCCTGTTTTGACGACAGAAAAGAAGGTAACCATCACAACTTATGTGACTTCAAAAGATGTCTCTAGCCTTAAACAGGGAGAGACCATCCGTTTCACTGCCTTGGATGAAAACAATAAGGAATTTGTTCTCACGTCTACCATTTCTAATATTGACAGCAATGCGACAAAGACCGAAAAAGGCAACTTCTTTAAAGTAGAGGCTGAAACGATCTTAACGGATGAACAGGCTGAGAAATTGCGTTATGGTATTGAGGGACGAGCGGTCGTGATTACAGGTCGCAAAACCTACTTTAATTACTATTTAGATCAATTCTTAAGAAGAGATTAGGTAAAATCATCTGCTTCACTAAGATATATAGAAAGGCTCCCTTAGCAACAAGGGGGCCTTTTGTGTGTTAGTACTGG
>CALHBZ010000255.1 GCA_937930605.1 Streptococcus oralis | reverse complement strand
TTCAAGATATCCAAACCTTTGTCAGCCTTGGTGGGGAAGACCACATCGTCTTTAACGGTCCAGATGAACAGTTCCTAGGTGGACGTCTCATGGGGGCAAAAGCTGGTATCGGTGGTACTTATGGTGCGATGCCAGAACTCTTCTTGAAACTCAATGAGTTGATTGCTGAAAAAGACTTGGAAACAGCTCGTGAATTGCAATACGCTATCAATGCAATCATTGGCAAACTTACTGCTGCACATGGAAATATGTATGGTGTCATTAAAGAAGTCTTGAAGATCAATGAAGGCTTGAACATTGGTTCAGTTCGTTCGCCATTGACACCAGTAACTGAAGAAGATCGCCCAGTTGTAGAAGCAGCAGCACAATTGATTCGTGAAACCAAGGAGCGCTTCCTCTAATCCATAAGGAGGTATTTATGACACACTACGTTGCAATTGATATTGGCGGAACCAACATCAAATATGGTTTGATTGACCAAGAAGGCCAACTTGTTGAATCGCATGAAATGCCAACTGAGGCGTATAAGGGTGGCCCCCATATCTTACAAAAGACAAAAGATATCGTAGCCAGCTATTTAGAAAAGGGTCCAGTAGCAGGTGTTGCCATTTCTTCTGCTGGGATGGTGGATCCTGATAAGGGTGAGATTTTCTATGCGGGACCTCAAATCCCTAACTATGCAGGAACCCAGTTCAAGAAGGAAATCGAGACTAGCTTTAATATTCCTTGTGAGATTGAAAATGATGTCAACTGCGCAGGTCTTGCTGAGGCAGTGTCTGGTTCAGGAAAGGGAGCGAGTGTTACACTTTGCTTGACCATTGGAACAGGTATCGGTGGTTGCTTGATTATGGATGGGAAAGTTTTCCATGGATTTAGCAATTCAGCTTGTGAAGTCGGTTATATGCATATGCAGGATGGAGCTTTCCAAGATTTGGCTTCTACGACAGCCTTGGTAGAGTATGTGGCTTCAGCTCATGGAGATCCAGTTGACCAGTGGAATGGCCGTCGTATCTTCAAGGAAGCTACTGAAGGAAACAAGGTTTGCATGGCTGGTATTGATCGAATGGTAGATTACCTTGGGAAAGGTCTGGCAAATATTTGCTACGTTGCCAATCCAGAAGTAGTCATTCTCGGTGGCGGTATCATGGGGCAAGAGGCTATCCTCAAACCAAAGATCCGTACATCTCTGAAAAATGCACTTGTACCTAGTCTAGCTGAAAAAACACGATTAGAATTTGCCCATCACCAAAATACAGCAGGTATGTTGGGAGCCTATTATCATTTCAAGACAAAACAATCCTAATTTGGAACTATAGAATTAAGCAGAACACTTAATCACTAGTCGAGTGAAAAGTGTTTGGCTTAATTCTTTTTTTTGATGATGGAAAAACTGTCCAGTATATAAAAACTAGCGGAAAGACAAATATGAATTACAAAAAAAGTAGGATAGGAGCAGATTTCCTACCATCGAAAAATATATGAGAGGAGATTCCCTTTAAGATAGCCTTAGAAAACGGTGCAAGCTCCCTACTTTGTTTCTAAATACTAAAACTTAAATCAAGAAGAAAAAAGTGATATAATAGGATGGATAAGAAATTGACAAATTAGAATTTGTTTTCCTTGGGTTCCTTGATTTTCACTTTTGTCCAATTTTTGAATATATGGAGGTAATTTATGGAATATAAAGAAATAAAATTAAACGTTTCAAATAATAAAATCAGAGAATATAAGCAATTTGAAGGCTTGAAATTATATTCTGATTTTTTCAAATCTGAAGACGGAAGAAAATTAACTAATAAAAGAGTATATGTTACAAGAAAACAAAATTATGTTTATTATGAAAGAACGGATGTAAATTGGAATTATTGGTCAAATAAAGATAGTTATAATTCAGATTTTATTCCAGATAATGTTGAACATGATATTATTTTTGAGATTTCTTCAGAACTAAGCACCTTTAGTAAACATTTAGGAAAAGAACTGATTGAAAAAATAGAATTAAAATATAAAAATGGAGAGATTTTAGAAATATTAGACATTTAATCCACTGGTTTAATTAGAGTCATTATTAAAATATAAGATCTTTATACTCATATATTCAAATCTCGGTTTGTAGAAGCGAAACAATTAAATAAAACCATTGAAGAGGAAGTAAAAGCAAATAGCCGATACTTCCTTTTGGTTGTCAAAAATTCAAAAACGGAAAGGGAAATTTATGGAAGAATTGAAAAACATAGATAAAAAAGCATTAGTACAAAGAGAAAGATTGGAATGATCATCTATGAACCTATTATCATTTCAAAACAAAACAATCCTAGTTTGGTTGGACCAAACTAGGATTTTCTAGCGCGTTTTTGTCTACGATAGCCGTTAAGTTTTTTATTTTCCCAATAGCTGTTAAAGATTTTTTCCTTGCTATCGCGATTGATTTCCAAAAAGTAGGCATAAATCAAATCTATAAAGAAAAGCATAGGAAGTTGAGCGGAAATACGCTGGATGTAAGATGATTGACTGTGACTAGCAACAAGAACAGTTTCGGTATAAGCCTGACTATTTTTGTTTGGAGCGCTGGTAAAGAGAATGGTCTTGGCGCCCATTTCCTTGGCATCCAACAAACTATCTAGGACGGATTGGGTAGTGCCTGAGAGGGAAAAACCAAGCACCAAACAATTTTCATCCATGATACTGGTTGTCCATGCAAAGCCATCCTGATCGGTCAAAGCTTCACAAACCACACCTAGACGCATAAAACGTAGTTTCATCTCACGGGCAATCAGACCGGAACTCCCTGTTCCAAAAAAGTAGACCCGTTCAGCATTTTCAATTAACTGAGCTACACGTTCAAGCTGCGCTTCATCAATCAAATCCTGTGTTTGTTCTCGTAGGTTGCTGTAGCTTCGCAGGACACGTTTGGTCAAAGGACTGTGTTTGTGAGAATGAGTGTCCTGTTTACTAGCCT
>CALHBZ010000254.1 GCA_937930605.1 Streptococcus oralis | reverse complement strand
TACCAAGAAACCATTAACAAAGCAAAATCTATGACTAGAATTGGAGAACTAAGACTATGATTTTATTGATTGATAACTATGATTCTTTTACCTATAACTTGGCCCAATACATTGGGAATTTTGCAGAGGTACAGGTCTTGAGAAATGATGATCCCAAGCTGTATGAAGAAGCTGAAAAAGCAGATGGTCTGGTTTTTTCTCCCGGTCCCGGTTGGCCAGTTGATGCTGGTAAGATGGAAGACATGATTCGTGACTTTGCTGGTAAGAAGCCGATTCTTGGGATTTGTTTGGGTCACCAAGCCATCGCAGAAGTCTTTGGTGGTAAACTAGGTTTGGCTCCCAAAGTCATGCATGGGAAACAGAGCAATATCAGTTTTGAAGCGCCATCTGTTTTGTATCAAGGCATTGAGGATGGCCGTCCGGTTATGCGTTACCACAGTATCTTGATTGAAGAAATGCCTAAAGACTTTGAAGTGACAGCTCGTTCGACTGATGACCAAGCCATTATGGGAATTCAACACAAAAACCTACCGATTTATGGCTTCCAGTACCATCCAGAGAGTATCGGAACGCCAGACGGCTTGTCTTCTATTCGAAATTTTATCGAGAAAGTAGTAAAGTGAGGAAACTAGGATGAAAGAGATTATTGAAAAACTAGCAAAATTTGAAAATTTATCAGGTGTGGAAATGACGGATGTCATTGAGCGTATCGTAACTGGGCGTGTAACTGAAGTGCAGATAGCTTCTCTTCTCTTAGCTCTTAAGATGAAGGGGGAAACACCTGAAGAACGTACAGCTATTGCCCAAGTCATGAGAGGGCATGCCCAACACATTCCAACTGAAATCCATGATGCTATGGATAACTGTGGTACTGGTGGGGATAAGTCCTTCAGCTTTAACATCTCCACAACTGCAGCCTTTGTCTTGGCTGGTGGCGGTGTTCATATGGCTAAGCATGGTAACCGCTCGATTTCTTCTAAATCGGGTTCGGCAGATGTCCTTCAAGCCTTGGGTATCAATCTAGACCTCAAACCAGCTGAACTAGGTAAGGTCTTTGATAAAACTGGAATCGTCTTTCTCTTTGCTAAAAATATGCACCCAGCCATGAAATACATCATGCCAGCTCGTTTGGAATTGGGAATTCCAACGATTATGAACTTGACTGGTCCCCTAATTCACCCAATGGCCTTGGAAACACAGCTTCTTGGAATTAGTCGTCCAGAACTTCTAGAAAGTACAGCTCAGGTTTTGAAAAATATGGGTCGCAAACGTGCCATCGTGGTTGCTGGGCCAGAAGGACTGGATGAAGCTGGTTTGAACGGAACAACCAAGATTGCTCTTCTTGAAAATGGCGAAATCACCTTGTCAAGCTTTACTCCAGAGGATTTGGGTATGGAAGGCTACGCTATCGAAGATATTCGTGGAGGCAATGCTCAGGAAAATGCAGAAATTTTGCTCAGCGTTCTTAAAAACGAACCAAGTCCATTCTTGGAAACTACAGTCTTAAATGCTGGTCTTGGTTTCTATGCCAATGGTAAGGTAGCTAGCATCAAGGAAGGAGTTGCCTTGGCCCGTCAAGTGATTGCTAGTGGCAAGGCCCTTGAAAAATTTAGACTGTTACAGGAGTACCAAAAATGAGTCAGGAATTTTTAGCACGAATTTTGGAGCAGAAGGCGCGTGAGGTCGAGCAAATGGAGCTGGAGCAAATCCAGCCCTTGCGCCAGACCTATCGCTTGGCTGACTTTTTGAAGAATCATCAAGACCGCTTGCAGGTAATCGCTGAGGTAAAGAAAGCTAGCCCTAGTCTGGGAGATATCAATCTCGATGTGGATATTGTGCAACAGGCCCAGACTTATGAAGCAAACGGTGCAGTGATGATTTCGGTTTTGACAGATGAGGTTTTCTTTAAAGGGCATTTGGATTATCTACGAGAGATTTCCAGTCAGGTGCAGATTCCGACGCTCAACAAGGACTTTATCATCGATGAAAAGCAAATCATCCGCGCCCGCAATGCAGGTGCGACAGTTATCTTGCTCATTGTGGCTGCCTTGCCAGAAGAACGCCTCAAGGAACTTTACGACTATGCGACAGAGCTTGGCCTGGAAGTCTTGGTTGAGACTCACAATCTTGCTGAACTAGAAGTAGCCCACAGACTTGGTGCTCAGATTATCGGAGTTAATAACCGCAATTTGACCACCTTTGAGGTCGATTTGCAGACCAGTGTAGACTTGGCTAAACACTTTAGAGATGATTGCTTGTATATTTCTGAATCGGCTATTTTCACAGGACAGGATGCGCAACGAGTAGCACCATACTTTAACGGAATTTTAGTAGGGACAGCTCTCATGCAGGCAGAAGATGTAGCCAAGAGAATCAAGGAGTTGCAGATTGACAAAGGTTAAAATTTGTGGATTATCGACCAAGGAAGCGGTGGAAACAGCCGTTTCAGCAGGAGCGGACTACATCGGTTTTGTCTTCGCACCTAGTAAAAGACAAGTGACCTTGGATCAGGCTGCTGAGCTGGCAAAGCTTATTCCTTCAGACGTTAAAGAGGTTGGTGTATTTGTTTCACCAAGTCGGGCAGAACTGTTAGAAGCGATTGAAAAAGTTGGCTTGGACTTGATTCAAGTTCATGGTCATGTAGGGGATGATTTGTTTGAGGATTTGCCTTGTGACAGCATTCAGGCTGTTCAAGTCGATGGAAATGGTCATGTGCCCAATTCTCGTGCAGACTATCTACTCTTTGATGCCCCTGTGGCAGGAAGCGGCCGGACCTTTGACTGGGGGAAATTGGATACAACAGGACTAAATCAGCCCTTCTTTATCGCAGGTGGGCTTAAGGAAGACAATGTAGTAAAAGCAATTCAACACTTTACTCCCTATGCAGTAGATGTATCTAGCGGAGTGGAGACAGATGGACAAAAAGATCATGAAAAGATTAGAAGATTTATAGAGAGGGTAAAGCATGGCATATCAGGAACCAAATAAAGATGGATTTTATGGAAAATTCGGCGGACGTTTTGTCCCAGAAACATTGATGACAGCAGTTTTGGAGTTGGAGAAGGCCTACCGTGAAAGTCAGGCAGACCCAAGTTTCCAAGAAGAATTAAACCAACTCTTGCGCCAGTATGTGGGACGTGAAACTCCCCTTTACTACGCAAAAAACTTGACCCAGCATATCGGTGGAGCCAAGATTTATCTCAAGCGTGAAGACCTCAACCATACAGGGGCCCACAAGATTAACAATTCCTTAGGACAAGTTTTGCTTGCTAAACGCATGGGTAAAAAGAAAATTATCGCTGAAACGGGTGCTGGTCAGCATGGTGTGGCAACTGCAACAGCTGCAGCCCTCTTTAACATGGAATGTACCATCTATATGGGTGAAGAAGATGTCAAACGCCAAGCTCTCAATGTGTTCCGTATGGAGCTTTTGGGAGCCAAGGTAGAGGCAGTGACAGATGGTTCGCGTGTACTCAAGGATGCGGTCAATGCAGCCCTTCGTTCATGGGTGGCAAATATCGATGATACCCACTATATCCTAGGTTCAGCCTTGGGGCCTCATCCTTTCCCAGAAATCGTTCGTGACTTCCAGAGTGTCATTGGTCGAGAGGCTAAGCAACAGTATCGCGATTTGACAGGTCAAGATCTGCCCGACGCTCTAGTAGCCTGTGTTGGCGGTGGTTCTAATGCCATCGGGCTCTTCCATCCATTTGTAGAAGATGAGTCTGTAGCTATGTATGGGGCTGAAGCGGCAGGGCTTGGTGTGGATACAGAGCACCACGCAGCTACCCTGACCAAGGGTCGTCCAGGCGTCCTTCACGGTTCCCTCATGGATGTACTCCAAGATGCCCATGGTCAAATTCTTGAAGCCTTCTCTATCTCAGCAGGATTGGACTATCCTGGTATCGGTCCAGAACATTCTCACTACCACGATATCAAGCGTGCAACTTATGTGCCAGTGACAGATGAGGAGGCCTTGGAAGGATTCCAACTCTTGTCTCGTGTGGAAGGGATTATCCCAGCCCTGGAATCTAGCCATGCTATTGCATTTTCGGTGAAATTGGCCAAAGAACTTGGTCCAGACAAGTCCATGATCGTCTGTCTATCGGGTCGTGGGGACAAGGATGTAGTTCAGGTCAAAGACCGCTTGGAAGCAGACGCAGCAAAGAAGGGAGAAGCGCATGCCTAAGACACTAACAGAAAAATTAAAGGCTATAAAAGCGACTGGAAAAGGAATTTTCGTTCCTTATATCATGGCTGGAGACCACGAGAAAGGTTTGGATGGACTCGCTGAAACGATTCATTTTTTAGAAGATTTGGGTGTCTCTGCTATTGAAGTAGGCATTCCTTTTTCAGACCCAGTTGCAGATGGACCTGTTATCGAAGAAGCTGGCTTGCGCAGTCTAGCTCATGGCACCTCGACACAAGCTTTGGTTGAAACCTTGAAAACCATTCAAACAGAGGTGCCACTTGTTATCATGACCTACTTCAACCCCCTCTTTCAGTACGGTGTGGAGAACTTTGTCAAAGATTTGGCAGATACAGCGGTTAAGGGCTTGATTATCCCAGACTTGCCTCATGAACATGCTAATTTTGTAGAGCCATTTTTAGCAGACACAGACATGGCCTTGATTCCTCTAGTTAGTTTGACAACAGGAATGGAGCGTCAGAAAGAATTGATTAAAGGGGCAGAAGGCTTTGTCTATGCAGTTGCCATCAACGGGGTGACAGGGAAATCAGGAAATTACCGCGCAGATTTAGACAAGCACTTGGCTCAATTGCATCAAGTAGCCGATATCCCAGTTTTGACAGGATTTGGCGTATCTAGTCAAGCCGATGTAGAACGCTTCAATGCGGTGTCAGATGGTGTTATCGTTGGTTCGAAAATTGTAAAAGCTCTCCACCAAGGAGAGCCGATTCAGGACTTTATCAAACAAGCAGTAGCTTACCAAAAATAATCAAGCAAGCAGCAAGTAAGAGGAAAGGCACAAAAGGAAGTCTTTCCTTTTTCTTTTGGAGGAGAAAAGTCAGAATCCCCGTCGCCGAAGCAAACTGAATTAAGATGAGTAGTTCTGTCGTGCTAAAGACGAGCGCACAAGATGATAGAAAGAGAAAATCACCTGCTCCTATACGGATATCGATAAAATGGGCCATAATTCCAAGAACAAGGAAGAAGGCCATGACCAAATTCCAACCAGAACAGACCATTAGAAGCAGATGAAAGAAAATCCAGATCAGTAAAGGATATTCCTGATGACGAAAGTCATAGATGCCCAAGGTCAAACCAGCAGTGATTAGGATGACTTGACCCAAAGAAAGCAATCCCCGAGAGTAAACCAGAAAGATGAGCCCTAAGCCTAGTTCAAAGAGGGCATACCAGACAGGATAAGGAGCCTTGCAGTAGCGACAGCGAAAGCGATTGAGCGCCTGCGAGAGGATCGGAATCAAATCTAACGGACGCAAGCGAGTTTGACAGGAATCGCAGTGACTGGCTGGGCTGATAATGGATTGCTCTGGAAAACGATCAATGACCAAACCGAGAAAGGAAGCGAGAATGCTCCCGACAAGAAAAAAATAAAAATCAATCATACTTATCTATTCGTAAAAAATAGGAGAAGTAGTATAATGGAGAAACATAGATAAGATGGTGAGGAAAAAAGATGACAATTCGTTTTGAAGAAAATGTGAGCACAGAAAACGCTCAATTCGTATGCCAATGGTCCAACTCCCTTGGCAAATCCTTTCAAGAACAATGGATGGGAACAATGATTCCTTTTCCCTTGACAA
>CALHBZ010000253.1 GCA_937930605.1 Streptococcus oralis | reverse complement strand
ACCATGATCAAATCGACGCTTGGCAATATTAAATCCAAACAAACTCAAGGCAAGTATAGCTGCAAACAAGGTTGTGGGAATAGGTGATAGGAAGAAAGCTAGTGCTAAACTCATCCCAATTCGCAAAAAACCTTTATCGTTACTTGGATCATCCAGATAGTTAGCCACTAGGCTAAAAGCATAGAATAAGAAGGGCATCGCTACAATCACAGCATAGCTACCACCAAAGCCCAGACTGGCTACAAGAAGATAGAAAATAGCCAATAATTGTCTAGCTTGACCTCCTTGACCTGTCAATGTATTTGCAGATTTGAATAGAAAAACACCAGCACCAAACAATGCTACCCACTCCACCAATGCAAATAGAATGCTACCTTGAGAAAGATAAGTTAGTAAATAATAAAGCAGTCCATTTGAGCCATAATAGTCTGTGTAGATTTGGCCATTCTGGTGCAATGCCCAACCAATATAAAAGTCTTGCATTTGTTGGGGGCTCACCAAACCAAAGATAAAGGGTACCACAACCGAGATGACTGTAGCAAATAGGCTCCAAATTAAGATACTAAAAAATGGAAAACCACTTGTTTTAGTAGCGTCTTGATTTAGTTTTAAATCCTCCTCTTTAACTCCCCTAAACTGTTGTTCATAGGGGTAAGTAGCTTCCCCCTCATCATTTTTTCCATATACGTTCATTCGTCTTCTCCTCCAAGTTTATCTGTTTTAGTATATCAAAAACTTAGAGGAATGTCAGCTGGTGATTGACATTTCCTCAACTTCTTATCTAACTCAGCAAAATGTTCAATTTCACGGAACCGGTGCAAACTGCTTGTTTGAAACTCTAGCAAAAACTCATACTCTTCTTGTTTTATCATTTTCTCCCCTTATTTATCTATTCGAAAAAAATAAAAATTTGTTTCAAACCTGATTTTTTCATCTATTCTTGAGCATTTATCACATAAAGCGATTCTGACCACTACCTATGTTCTAGTAGAAAATTCATTATACTGGCTTAGATGGCATATCAGTCATTATCACAGCAACAATTGGTTTGAGAAATCAAAACATCAAGTTTTTATTCACCTTGCCATTTTAACCTCCGAGCAAACATAGGTTAAGCTTGGAGCTTGAACACTAAATTTTGTATTTTGTATTTTGTATTTTGTATTTTGTATTTTGAAACTTCACAACTGTAAAACTAAGATTCTCGTTATTCTGAATATTACAAAAGAGAGAACCACTCTGATTCTCTCTTCTGCCTAATTTGATATCAGTCACTACTGTTGTTGATAGAGGTCCAGTAGCATTGAATTAAAAAAACGATAACTTCGTTAAGAAGTTATCGTTTTTCAGAGTTGACACCTAATAGTTTTCAACTCTTCATTGATTAACCATCAAGACAAGATGAATTATTCTTCCTCTTCTCTCAATCTAGGTTTAATCAAGCTGATACCAGCAAGTGCTGCAGCAATTCCCAAGCCGAATACGGCCGCAGAAGATGATTCCTCACCTGTATTTGGCAGAACAGCAGTTCTAGGAACTCGTGGTTCTACTGGCTTGTTCGGAGCTGGAGCTGGGGCTGGGGCTGGGGCTGGGGCTGGAGTTGGTGGTACCGGAGTTGGTGGTACTTCAGCCTTCTTGTAAGTTACAACTTCATCGGCTGGTTTCGCTGAATCTGCTGTAACCTTCACATCTGCTACGCTAGCTTTATCCGCTACGTAACCCTTGATGTCTGGTGAAGTTTGTCCCTTGATCACGTCATCTTGTGAAGTCCATGGGCCTTTTTCTACGATTTGTTTCGTTACGACATTGATCTTCAGAATACGCGTGAATTTAGCGCTGTCTGTGAAGCTTGGTGCTGCTTCTTTACCATCTTCGTATACGTACTTGATCGTACGGCTCAATTCTTTCACAGCTTCTTGTTGAGCTGACTTGATCTTATCATCTGTCCACTGAGGTCCCCCTGGATTGCTTGGATCCATTGGAGTATCTGGTTTCGGCGGGTTATTCGGATCGAATGGTACTACGCCTTCTTCCAATTGAACAGTGAAGTTTTGGTCCTTGCTTGCATCATCATCAAAGTTTTGTGGATCCTTGAACTCATCGTTCACAACCTTGTAACCTTGGTTAGTCAATTCTTTCAACTTCGCAAGGTATTGGTCACGGCTAATTGGTTCGCCTGACTTACCACCTTCTGAGATCTTAGCCAATTCTTTCTTAGCTTGGTCTACGAAGGTGATGGTTGCTTTTTGATCAGCCTTCTTGTAAGTTACGACTTCATCTGCTGGTTTAGCTGAGTCTGCTGTAACCTT
>CALHBZ010000252.1 GCA_937930605.1 Streptococcus oralis | reverse complement strand
TTTGGAGGTGCCTATGTTTCACTTATTATTTACAAAAATTGACAGTATTTCTACCAGCGAGTTAGAAGCTAAACTCAGAGAACCGATTCAGCTACTGGATGTTCGGACACCTACAGAATTCCGCAGAGGTCATATCAAAAATGCCAAGAATGTCCCTCTAACCGAAATCGGATCTTACACACCTGAGACAAAAGAAACACTCTATGTCATTTGCCATTCTGGTGTGCGAAGCAAACTAGCTGCGAAGAAGCTAAAGAAAAAAGGCTACGATGTCATCAATGTCCGAGGCGGTATGAGTGCTTGGACAGGTAAGGTCATCTAGATGTATAAAGGAGAAAGTCAATGAAAATTATCATTGTCGGGGGAGTTGCAGGCGGAATGTCAGCAGCAACCCGTCTCAGACGTCTCATGGAAGACGCTGAAATCACTATTTTTGAGAAAGGTCCCTTTGTTTCCTTTGCAAACTGCGGACTTCCTTACTATGTTTCAGGAGAAATTGCAAACCGTGATAGTTTATTGGTCCAAACTCCTGAAAGTCTCAAAGCACGCTTTAACCTGGATGTTCGTCCTTTCCATGAGGTCATCAGCATTTCGCCAGCAGAGCGCACTGTGACCGTACGCCATGATGGACAGGAATTCACAGAAAGCTACGACAAGTTGATCCTCTCCCCAGGAGCTAAACCATTTGTTCCTACCATTGAAGGCTTGGCAGAAGCTAAGAACGCCTACACGCTTCGCAATGTTCCCGATCTCGATGAAATTATGGCAGCCTTGGACAATCATCCAAAAGAAGCTGTCGTTATCGGTGCAGGATTTATCGGGCTTGAAATGGCTGAAAACCTGACAAAACGTGGATTGCAAGTTACTATCGTTGAGAAAGCACCCCATGTCTTGCCACCATTAGATCAAGAAATGGCTGCCTTTGTTCAAGCAGAATTGGTTAAAAACGGCGTTCGCGTTATCACTTCTCAGTCTGCGAATCAATTTGAAGACCAAGGAAAAATCATCGTTCTCGAAAACGGTCAAAAGATCACTTCTGACCTCACCATCCTTTCTGTCGGTGTTGAACCTGAAAACGGACTGGCAAAAGCTGCGGGGATTGAACTGGGACTCCGTGGTGGGATCCTGGTCGATGAACATTATGAAACCAGTCAAAAAGATATTTTTGCAGTTGGGGATGCCATCGTTGTCAAGCAAGAGATTACGGGTCAAGACGCTCTCATCTCTCTAGCTTCTCCTGCCAATCGTCAGGGACGCCAAGTAGCGGACGTCATCGCAGGACTCGGGCGTACAAACAAGGGCAGTATCGGCACTGCTATCGTTCGTGCTTTTGATATGACAGCTGCTTCGACTGGTCTCAGCGAACGTATCCTTAGCATGAATCAACTTCCTTACAAGGCGCTTCATGTCGGCGGAAAAGATCACGCTGGTTATTATCCAGGCGCTACTGATATGACCTTGAAGCTCCTCTTTGAGCCAACCACTGGAAAAATCTATGGTGCCCAAGGAGTTGGGAAGAAAGGTGTTGACAAGCGAATCGATATCCTAGCAACTGCTATCAAGGGAAATCTCACCGTCTTTGACTTACCAGAATTGGAGTTCACCTATGCGCCACCGTTTGGCTCTGCCAAGGATCCCGTCAATATGCTGGGCTACGCAGCCTTGAACCTTATCGAAGGTCTCAGCGACAATATTCAATGGTACCAGCTTGAAGAGGAACTGGCTAAGGGAAAGAAATTCCTAGATGTACGGACAAGTGGCGAATTTCAGAGTGGTCGACTCAAAGTCGATACCATTCACATCCCCCTAAACGAACTACGGGAACGCTTGGATGAACTGGACAAGAACCAAGCCTACATCGTTAGCTGCCACAGTGGTTTGCGCAGCTATATCGCAGAGCGTATCCTCAAGCAAGCAGGATTTACCGTCCAAAACCTTGACGGCGCTTATTCACTATACAAAATGGCTAACCCAGAAGGAGTAGAATATGGTAACTAATATCAGCATGGCTGACTTTTACGAAAAATATCACAATGAAAATCTAGATCTTATCGATGTCCGTGAAGTACATGAATTCCAAGCAGGACATGTACCAGGTGCCAAAAATCTGCCTTTAAGCACCCTGGAGCAAGGCTACAAAGAACTCAAACCTGACTATGAATACCATGTCATCTGTCAAGGGGGAGTGCGGTCTGCCTCTGCCTGTCAATTTCTCAGCGCCCAAGGCCTCACCGTTACCAATGTAGAAGGTGGTATGAATGCTTGGCCTGGTCAAGTAGAATAAGTCAAAGTTACTTAAAATCAGTCTCAGCAATCAGTCCGTATCCAAATCCTCACATAGGATTAGAATACGGGCTTTTTGTATTGACCACGTTAGTGCCGTTATCAATACAATTCCCCCTCTGGATAGCTGACCTTCACTCTCCCACAAGGATACAAGCAAGAAAAACCCAAACAATTTCTACAAATCTCTGTCAAAAAGGTTGCACTATTTTGACTATTTTGCTATATTAAGAACATAAACAATAATAAACAACTTATTTTTTGTAAGTTTTTTTTAAAATAAAAATGTATACGCTTACAAGAAAGAAGAGGGAGATTCCTATGGACAAAAGATTTTGGGAGAAATCCTGTCGCTACAGCATCCGCAAACTGACAGTTGGGACTGCTTCTGTTTTGTTGGGAGCTGTTTTTCTAGCCAGCCACACTGTCTCCGCTGATAGTATTGAGGTCAAACAAACTGAACAGACCTCAGTCGAAACTAGCACTAAGCCTGATAGCGAACCCAGAGCAGTTGAAGCTACTGAGACTACAGAGCCACCTCTAGCTGAGAATCCAGTTTCCAAAAGCAAAGCAACCGGGGAGACTCAGACAACAAATCGTCAAGCTAGTGAAGAAGCCATTGTGGAAGCTAAAGAAAATAAGGAGAATAAAAATACCGAGCTACCTGTGACAAAGCAAGAAAACTATCAACTCAACTATGATCAGCCAACAGCTCCTTCCTATGATGGTTGGGAAAAACAAGCCCTTCCAGTCGGAAATGGCGAGATGGGAGCCAAGGTCTTTGGTCTAATTGGCGAAGAGAGAATTCAGTATAACGAAAAGACCCTCTGGTCAGGAGGTCCCCAACCTGATAGCACCGATTATAACGGAGGGAACTACAAGGATCGCTATAAGGTCTTGGCAGAGATTCGTAAAGCTCTCGAAGATGGAGACCGCCAAAAAGCCAAACAACTAGCTGAACAAAATTTAGTTGGACCAAACAACGCCCAGTATGGTCGCTACCTAGCCTTTGGGGATATATTCATGGTCTTTAATAACCAGAAGAAAGGGCTTGATACTGTAACAGACTATCACCGCAGTTTGGATATCACAGAAGCTACTACGACTACTTCTTATACCCAAGATGGAACTACCTTCAAACGCGAAACCTTCTCCAGCTATCCTGATGATGTCACCGTGACCCACTTAACCAAAAAAGGAAACAAGACGCTTGACTTTACCCTTTGGAATAGCTTGACAGAGGACTTACTTGCTAATGGCAACTACTCTTGGGAATATTCCAACTATAAGAACGGTCATGTCACTACAGATGAAAATGGAATCCTTCTAAAAGGGACTGTCAAAGATAACGGCCTCAAATTTGCATCCTATCTAGGAATTAAAACGGACGGAAAAGTCACTGTTCAGAATGAGACTCTAACCGTCACAGGTGCAAGCTATGCGACCCTCTATCTCAGCGCCAAAACTAACTTTGCTCAAAATCCAAAAACCAATTATCGAAAGGACATTGACCTCGAAAAAACGGTTAAAGGCATTGTAGAAGCCGCTAAGGCCAAAGACTACGAGACACTTAAAAAGGACCACATCAAGGATTATCAAAGTCTCTTTAATCGCGTTAAACTAAACCTAGGTGGAAGCAAGACTGCTCAAACGACAAAAGAGGCCCTTCAAGGATATAACCCTAGCAAAGGGCAAAAACTGGAAGAACTCTTCTTCCAATACGGACGTTATCTATTGATTAGTTCGTCTCGTGATCGGACAGATGCCCTTCCTGCCAACCTACAAGGAGTCTGGAATGCTGTAGACAATCCACCTTGGAACGCTGACTACCACCTCAATGTCAATTTGCAAATGAACTATTGGCCAGCCTACATGAGCAACCTGGCTGAAACAGCCAAGCCAATGATTAATTACATTGACGACATGCGTTACTATGGCCGTATCGCTGCCAAGGAATACGCTGGTATCGAGTCAAAAGACGGACAGGAAAATGGATGGCTGGTCCACACTCAAGCAACACCATTTGGCTGGACTACTCCTGGTTGGAATTATTATTGGGGTTGGTCGCCAGCTGCTAATGCCTGGATGATGCAGAACGTCTATGACTACTATAAATTCACCAAGGATGAGACTTATCTCAAAGAAAAGATTTATCCTATGCTCAAGGAAACTGCCAAGTTCTGGAACTCCTTCTTGCACTATGACAAGGCCAGTGACCGTTGGGTGTCTTCTCCATCCTACTCACCAGAACACGGTACCATTACCATCGGAAACACCTTTGACCAGTCGCTAGTCTGGCAGCTATTCCATGACTACATGGAAGTCGCCAACCATCTGAAAGTCGACCAAGACTTAGTCACAGAGGTCAAGGCTAAATTTGACAAACTAAAACCCCTTCACATCAACAAAGAAGGACGGATCAAGGAATGGTACGAGGAAGACAGTCCACAATTCACCAACGAAGGGATTGAAAATAACCACCGCCACGTTTCCCATCTGGTAGGTCTCTTCCCAGGTACACTCTTTAGCAAGGATCAGGCTGAATACCTAGAAGCTGCGCGTGCTACCCTCAACCATCGCGGAGATGGTGGTACCGGTTGGTCTAAGGCTAATAAAATCAACCTTTGGGCTCGCCTCTTGGACGGTAACCGTGCCCATCGTCTACTCGCTGAACAGCTCAAGTACTCAACCCTAGAAAACCTTTGGGATACCCACGCGCCTTTCCAAATCGATGGAAACTTTGGAGCAACTAGCGGGATGGCAGAAATGCTCCTCCAATCTCATACTGGCTATATTGCGCCATTGCCAGCCCTTCCAGATGCTTGGAAAGACGGTCAGGTTTCTGGCTTGGTTGCCCGTGGTAACTTTGAAGTCAGCATGAAGTGGAAAGATAAAAATCTTCAAAGTTTGTCCTTCCTTTCAAATGTCGGTGGAGACTTGGTTGTAGACTATCCAAATATAGAAGCCAGCCAAATCAAGGTCAATGGCAAAGCTGTCAAGGCAACTGTCCTCAAAGATGGCCGCATCCAACTGGCAACACAAAAAGGCGATGTCATTACCTTTGAACATTTCCCTGGTCGCGTAACCAGTCTGACAGCAGTTCGACAAAACGGTGTCACTGCCGAACTCACCTTCAACAAAGTAGAAGGCGCTACCCACTATGTCATCCAAAGACAAGTGAAAGACGAATCTGGCCAAACCTCTACAACTAGAGAATTTATAACCAATCAAACTAACTTTGTCGACCGATCACTAGATCCTCAACTCGCCTATACCTATACTGTAAAGGCTATGCTGGGCGAAGTTTCCACACAAGTATCTGAACAGGTCACTGTAGAAACTCCTAGTGAATTGATGGATGACCGAGACGGTCGTATCCAGTACGGAGCTGCCTTTGGAAACTGGGCAGATTCAGAATTATTTGGAGGAACGGAGAAGTTTGCTGACCTTTCAAAAGGTGACTACACAGACGAAGACGTGACTGCTACTATTCCTTTCAATGGTGTTGGTATCGAAATCTATGGACTAAAATCGTCCGAACTAGGCCTTGCTACTGCTAAAATTGACGGCAAAGAAGTTGGAGAGCTTGATTTTCATACTGCTGGAGCAACTGAAAAAGGAAGTCTCATCGGCCGCTTCACAGGATTAGCAGATGGACCTCATACATTGACTCTTAGCGTTAAACGTGAGCACAAAGGACGTGGAAGTGAACGCTCGAAAATTTCATTAGATTACTTCAAGATCCTATCAGGAGCAGGTAACACGATTGAGAAAATGGATGATCGCGACACTCGTATCCAGTATGGTTCCCAGTTTAAGGATTGGTCTGACCCTGAACTCTACGGAGGTACGGAAAAATACGCTGACATCAACAACAGCGACTCTAGTGCAGCTTCAGAAGCTCAGGCAACTATTTCCTTTACTGGTACAGGTATTCGTATCTATGGTTTGAAGAGCCTTGCCCTTGGACGAGCGCGTGTTACACTAGATGGCAAAGAAATGCCAAGTCTAGACTTCTACACTTCAGGCGCTACTGAAAAGAGAGCCTTTATTGGCGAATTTACAAACCTTGCTGACGGTCCGCACACCCTAACGTTACGTGTTGACCCAGATTCACCAGAAGGTCGCAAGAAAATTTCTCTAGACTCCTTTGATATCATCAAAGCCCCTGCTGTTGGTATAGATAGCCCAAGTATTGCTCCTCTTAAGGGAAATGACAAAGAAATTTCCTTAACCCTACCATCTGGAGATTGGGAAGCCATCGCTGTGACCTTCCCAGGTGTCAAAGATCCTCTAGTCTTGCGCAAAGTGGACGAAACGCATCTGGTTACAAGTGGGGATCAGACCGTGCTATCAATCCAAGACAATCAAGTTCAAATCCCAATCCCCGACGGTACTGATCGACAAATCGGAAAAGCGATTGCAGCTTATGCCATTCAAGGAACTACCACAAGCAGTCCTGTCGTAGCCGTCTTTACTAAAAAGGATGAGAAAAAGGTTGACGAGAAACAACCAACTACAAGCAAGGGGGACGAACCAGCTCCTACTGTAGAAATTCCTGAATACACCAATCCTATCGGAACCGCAGGGCAAGAGGAAGCTCCAATAGTAGAAAAACCTGAGTACACTGACCCCATCGGAACGGCGGGTCAAGAGGAAGCTCCTACTGTTGAGAAACCTGAATACACCAACCCTATCGGAACCGCAGGGCAAGAGGAAGCTCCAATAGTAGAAAAACCTGAGTACACTGACCCTATCGGAACTAGTGGAGATCAGGCTGCTCCAACCCTCACTCGACCTGAGTATCAGTTGCGCACCTTGAAAGATAAAAAGACGGGGGTCGAAATCATCGGTGGAGCTACTGACTTGGAAGACGTTGCCCACTTAGCAAGCCGACGAGTGCTAGCCCAAGAACTCTTTGGTAAGACATACGATGCATATGATTTCCAGCTCAAAAATAAGGAAAATCACAATGTCCAACTACAGAATCAAGTCTTAGTTCGCTTACCAGTTTCAGGAGAAGTGCAAGGAGTCTACTACCTCACTCCGACTAGAGAGTTAGAACCACAGGACTTTACTATCCGAGATGGCATGCTTGAATTTTTGACCAATAACGTTAGTACTTATGCAGTTGTCTACAACACTACAAGCTCACCAACTGTTGAGGTTGTAAACCCACATGAAAAACCAACTACAACAGAGACAGAGGCACTGGTACACACGACTGATAGTGGTCATCAAGAAAAACTCCCTGCAACTGGGGAAGAAAGAAATCCACTCCTCTTCTTAGCTGGTCTCAGTTTGGTCTTAACAGCTACTTTCTTAGTAAAAACTAAAAAGGAGTAAAATAAACATCATCCAAATCACCTAAAGATAAGAAGAAATCACATTGTCCTGCCCCCTAAAAGCTGCATTTGCTTCTGAGGGCAGGACAATTTTTTATTTGTTTGGTAGTCTAGAAAAGACGGAACAGACTGTCCGTCTATCACCTCGGCAAACAAAGTAAGGTAAAATGAAAAAGACCTAGTTCTGAGCAAGTCAAAACTAAATCTTTTCAATTTTCCTACAGTTTTTAGATTGTCGTGAAAATCATCTGCCTATATTGTAGTTGATTTAGCAGACAATACTTCTCTCTATTTCCAAATCAGATACTAGACGAAATTTCAGGAGCTTGATAACAGACCGCAAGACCGTTCGGTAAAATAGAAAGACCCTCGTCTGTTTCTTGGCAATGACTCGCTAACGCTACAGAATCACTCTCTACAAGATAATTTTCAGTTGATTGGTTAAAAATGGCTTGGACCTTTTGTCCATCATAATCCCAAGTCAGAGATAGCACATCTGGCTTGATTTCTTTCAGGTTATAGGTTCCATGTTGGATAATGTCTGAGACACTCTTGCGAAGCTGAATCAATTTCTTCATAAAATGAAGCATGTCATTGCTGTCGGAAACGCGTTCCCAAGGCATCACACGACGACAATCTGGGTCTGGTCCCCCATCTAATTCTAACTCGGTTCCATAGTAGAAACACGGTGTTCCCCTTTGTAAAAAGAGGCAGGCTAGGGCAGACTTGACCAGTTGGACGTTTCCTTTAGCTGTAGCCAAAATGCGCTCCGTATCGTGCGAATCCAGCAGATTGAACATCACTTCTGAAATCTGCTGTCTATAGTACATAGACTGGCTATTGATCTCATCGATAAATTGATGGGACTTCTTAACCCCACGCAAGAAATAATCCTTGATACTGTCAGAGAGAGGATAATTCATGACTGCATGGAACTCATCACCATTTAGCCAAGGCTGAGAGGTGTGCCAGACTTCTCCCAGGATATAAAGGTCAGGCTTTTTAGCCAAGATAGCCTTGCGGAAATCTCTCCAAAATTGGTGGTCGACTTCGTTGGCCACATCCAAGCGCCAAGCATCGATATCAAACTCTTCAATCCAGTAGGTCGCAACGCTCAACAAATAGTCCCTCACTTGAGGATTGGCTGTATTTAGCTTGGGCATATAGCTCTCAAAGGCAAAGGTATGGTAAGGGAACTTTCTTGGATTTGTAAGCTTATCCTTTGTCACCGGGAACTCTTGAACATGGAACCAGTCTTTATAAACAGAATTTTCACCGTTTTTGAGGACATCCTGCCACTGTGGAGATTGGTCTCCGATATGGTTGAAAACAGCGTCCAGCATAATTTTCATCCCTCTCTGATGAGCTTCTGTCACCAGTTGACGGAAGGTCTCCTTGTCTCCAAAATGACGGTCAATTTCGAAATAATCTGTTGTATTGTACTTGTGATTGCTTGGAGATTCAAAAATCGGACAGAGATAAAGACCTGTAATCCCTAAGTCTTGCAAGTAATCCAGATGGTCAATAATACCTTGTAAATCACCACCAAAGAAATCGCTAGTTTTTGGTTTAATAGACGAATCCCAAGCTAGCGCCCCTTTGGGAGAAATCTCAGGATTGCCATTGGCAAAACGTTCTGGGAAAATCTGATACCATACCGTCTCAGCTACCCAGTCAGGAACATGGCAAGCATCAATCTCATGGATATAAGGAACTTTAAAGCCGTTTCCTTCGTAATGAAGGTTTTCTAGCGTATTTTCAACACACCCCTTATCGCCATATAAGATTGTCTGACCTTGCTTATCCTTGAGTTCAAAAAGATACTGGAGTCGTGCATAGCCGACCGTAACCTCCACTTGCCAGTAATCAAACAAAGCATCGGAGGTGACTTTGACCATTTCCTTGATTGCTTCATAATGATCCTCTATAAAGATAAAAGGATCTCCATAATGTAAGTTGATGCCTTCAATATCATCTTTCTTGGTTCGGATACGAATGTGCATTGTATTGTCTTTATAAAGATATGCATACTCCGACTCTGGTCTGTGGTAAATGGCTGTTAATTCCATTGTTTTGTCTCCTAAATTGTCTCTTATCATTTCAATTCTATGCAAACGATTCCATAGCTTAATCCTAGTATACTACTTTACAACTACCTTTGCAAGCGCTTCTCTTTCTAGAAAATTCTCCTTCTTTTAGCACATTCCCCCTTCTTTAGAGCACCTGAAACAGACTACTTCAAATGGAATCTTCCTGATAAATCGTTACGATGTTCAGAATCAGATTCACTTCACTAAGTACCAGCAGTTTTCGAACTACATGATTTTTTAAGCATATTAAAAGATTCCTGTCTCACCTTTACTAGAAACAGGAATCTTATTTTATTTATACAAGATGATTCTGCAAAATAGCCCCACTCTTAATATTTCCCCAACTCACGGAGGCTAGTATGATTTTCCTGAATGCGTCGGAACATCTTTTCCATATCCGACTTGGTGAAATGCACCAAAACAGGACGTCCGTGGGGGCAGTTATAAGGATTGTCACATTGAGAAAGCTGATAAAGGAGCTGTCTGGCTGAGTGGTCATCGATACGGTGATTGGCCTTGATAGACCGCTTGCAGGACATCATGATAGCCAGCTCCGCTCGGTATTTCTTGATAGAAACTTCCTTGGTCAAGAGCAGCATGTCACACATTTCATAGATGCCAGACTCGATTTCTTCCTCTGCCATCCAAATAGGATGTTCACGTAGAATAAATTGATTTTCTCCGTACTCTGCTAGAAAGACGCCCACTTCCTCTAAGAGAGGCATTCTTTCTCTAAGACGAAGGGCATCATCCGCAGGAAACTCAAAGATGTAAGGTACTAGGAGTTGCTGCTGACTCTGGTCAACATTCCCAATGCTTTCACGGTATTCCTCGTACTTGACCCTTTCCTGAGCCGCGTGCTGGTCTATGATGTAGAGCCCATCTCGCCCTTGGGCAAAGAGATAAGTCCCGTGCATTTGTCCAAAAAATTCCAACTCTGGGAAGCTTGATGATTCTTCTCTCTCCAGCTTGTCATAAGCCTTATCGAGACTGGCAAGGTCTAGCTCTGGATGGTCTAGTTGGTCATAGTTAGCTGATTTCCTCTCTGCAAAATGCAGTTTTGCAGGCTTGGTCAACTGGTCCAAGGTTTCCTTGGCAAACAAGGTTAAATCCTGCCCATCCTCAGTTAATTCAACCTGATGATCAGCTACCTCAGCTTGACTGGGTCTTGTTACCTCTGTTTTTTCATAGTAAAGCGTATTTTCTTTGAGTGGAAGAATGGTCTGCTCTACCTTTTGACGATTACGCACGGTCGATTTGGCAAGATTTTCCAAGGCATCAGGTATCAAAGTCTGTTCCTTAAGACTCTTTGCGATAGCTTCTGATACAAGTGCCATCAGTTCTTTTTCCTTGGAAATCCGCACCTCTTGCTTGGTTGGATGCACATTGACATCCGCCAGATAAGGATCGATATGGATGTGAATGACAGCCAGTGGAAAACGTCCTACCATGAGCTTACTGCCATAGCCGTCAAGAATTGCACGGTTGAGCAGGAAGTTTTTGATATAACGGCCATTGATGAAGAGGCTGATATAGTTACGATTAGCACGTGTTAATTCAGGCAAGGACACGAAACCTGAAATTTCAAAGTCCAGATCCGAGTTCTCAATGGCTATCATCTTCTTGGCACTCGCCAAACCATAGATCCCAGCAATAGCTTGGCGCAGCTGACCAGTTCCTGCTGTCCGTGTCATTTCCTTGCCATCACTGATTAAACTAAAAGAAATCTCAGGATGGGCCAAGCCCAGACGGTTGACAATATCAATGA
>CALHBZ010000251.1 GCA_937930605.1 Streptococcus oralis | reverse complement strand
GATATATAGAAAGGCTCCCTTAGCAACAAGGGGGCCTTTTGTGTGTTAGTACTGGATTGAGAACTACTAGTCTTTTCAGTCAATGTCAATCAAACACAAGATTAGTAACTTTGGAAGCTAAAAAAAGAAGTTCCTAAAACTTCTCTTTTATAAAATATGGGCACTCCTATTTTCTTAAATCTTTAAGAATCGACGCATCGAAATTCCTGAACCGAGCGAACCGATGAAAATACCGATTACAAACAAGAGGAGAGTCATTAAAGGAATAAATACATCTGGAGCAATCATGGATAGATTTTGTCCTACTAATGATTTATTGACAGATTGGTAAACCATATTGTAGACAAAAAATACAAGGACTGAAGGAATAGCTGCACCAAATAAACCGATAAAGGCACCTTCAAGTAAGAATGGTCCTCTAATGTAGCCATTTTTAGCCCCCACTAGACGCATGATTTGAATTTCACGGCTACGCGAAATAATGGTGATACGGATAGTATTGGAAATGAGGAAGACTGCAATAAAAATCAAGAGTCCTGCAATAACCAATCCCCAAACACGGATGAAGGAAGCTAGTTCAAAGAGTCGTTGAGTGTTGGCTCCACCATCTTGAACCTCTGATACTCCCTCTATTTTCTTAGCTTCTTCAGCTACCGTTTTAACATCACTCGGAGAATTTGTATCAACGATATAGGCATCATAGAGAGGATTTGCGTCCCCTTCAAAGACCTTCCAGTCATCCCCCATCGTTTCAGTCAATTTTTGGTATTGCTCTTCTTTACTTGAGAAGGTAACACTTTTTACAGCAGGCATAGCTTTCAAAGCGTCATAGACCTTGTGGTAGTCATTATTGGTAACCGTCTGACCTTCTTTTTCAATCGTTTCACTGTTATCTGCCACATCCTTACGAATGTAAACCATGACACGAACATTGTTTTCAATATCAGTAGCCAGTTTAGCTGTATTAAAAATTACGGACGCAAAGAGGGCAACGAGCGTCAAGGTAATCATAACCGAACTCACTGCTGCTACTGTCATCCAGCCATTTCGCTTTAAACTTTTTAGTGATTCAAATAAATGGCGAAAAAATCTACTAATCATCGTATCCATATTCTCCTTTTGCTTCGTCACGAACGACACGGCCATTTTCAATGGCAATGACACGGTGGCGCAAGGTATTTACAATCTGGCTATTATGGGTCGCCATCAATACTGTCGTACCTTGGAGATTGATGCGTTCCAACAGATTCATAATTTCCCATGAATTATCTGGGTCCAAGTTTCCTGTCGGCTCATCGGCAATCAATACCTTAGGATTGTTGACAATCGCACGAGCAATTGCAATCCGTTGCTGCTCTCCACCTGAAAGTTCATTAGGGAATGAACGAACCTTATGTTTCAAACCAACTAGGTCCAAAACTTCCATAACACGTTTTTTGATATTACGGCGGTTCTCACCGATTACTTCCATTGCATAGGCAATATTTTCATAAACAGTTTTCTTCGGTAAGAGTTTGTAATCCTGGAAAACAACTCCAACATTCCGACGTAAGAGAGGAATGTCTCTCTTTTTGATTTTAACTAGATTAAAACCTGCTACTGTTAAACTGCCTTTTTCAACTTTGACCTCGCGATACAAAGATCTAATAAAAGTAGATTTCCCTGCTCCAGAAGGTCCTACGATGTAGGCAAATTCTCCCGGCTCAATGGTGACAGTGACGCCACGCAGAGCAGTAGTTCCATTATCATATTTTTTGACAACATCTCGCATTTCAATGATTGACATGTGAGTTCCTTTCTATCTTAGCTGATTCTCCATTTGAGATAGGCATCGATGAAACCATCTAGATCTCCATCCATAACCTTATCTACTTGGGCAACTTCAAAGCTCGTACGGTGATCTTTGACCATAGTATAAGGTGTAAAGACATAAGAACGAATCTGACTTCCCCAAGTGATTTCTTTTTTCTCACCTTTGAGGGAATCGACTTCTGCTGCTTTCTTTTCTTGCTCCATTTGATAGAGCTTAGCCTGCAACATCTTCATAGCACGATCTCTATTTCCATACTGGGTACGATCGACTGTCGATTGAACGACTGTCCCCGTAGGAATGTGTGTCAAACGCACGCCAGTTGAAACTTTATTGACGTTCTGTCCACCAGCACCGCCTGAACGGAAGGTGTCCATTTTGATATCATCTTCACGAATCTCCACTTCAATGGTATCATCTAACTCAGGCATAACCTCTACGGATGTAAATGAGGTATGGCGACGTTTGGCTGAGTCAAATGGTGAAATACGGACCAAACGGTGAACACCCATTTCCGACTTGAGAAGGCCATATGCATTTGGAGCTTCAAACGACAAAGTCACCGACTTGATACCAGCTTCATCACCTGCTTGATAATCCAATACTTCCACTTTAAAACCTTTGGCATTTCCATAACGAGTATACATACGGAGCAACATATCGCCCCAGTCCTGAGCCTCAGTCCCGCCTGAACCTGGATGGATTTCCAAGATTGCATTATTATGGTCATAAGGTTCTGACAAGAGAAGTGTCATTTCGTAACTGGTCATCATCTTATCCAGTTCTGTCAACTGTTCAACCAGTTCATCACGTACAGACTCGTCTTCTACTAAAAAGTCCAATAAAATTTCAACTTCATCCTGCAACTCTTCCATCTTACGGAAGGTGTTGTAGGTGTTTTTTAATTCATTTAATTCTTGCGACGTTCTTTGGGCCGCGATATTATCGTTCCAAAAATCAGGTTCTGTCATCTTGTTTTCCAAAATGGCAATCTCTTCCTCTAAGCCTTCGAGGTCAAAGAGACCCCCTGAAAGAAGCTAATTTTTCACGATTTGCGTCAATTTTTTGACGAATTTCTGAAATGTCCATAAATACTCCTTTATCATATCGTTCCATTATACCACATTCTCTCATTTCTTTCCATATTTTGCTTGATATTTCAATTTGTATACAAAAAAGAGGGCTTCCACCCTCCATATTTATAGCTTTTTAGCAGATGTTCGAGCAATTTCCTCTACTTGGATACCTTGCGCTTCAAATTTCTCCTTCAGGGCAGTTAAATCAATCGTTCCATCAATTTGAACCTCAATCACGACCTTACCATCCTTGCGAGGAATATTAACTGTATGTGAAATATTCAAATTTTCCTCAGCAATCAAGGTCACAATCTTGCCCAAAACCCCGACTTCATTTTCCGTAATAAACCGAACACGAATCCCTTCCTCGCCGTAGCCAGCAATTTCTAAAAAAGCCTGGAAAACATCACGATCTGTAATTACACCATACACCTGCTGGTTATCCACAACTGGAAGAATACCGATTTTATTTTTCAGCATGAGATAGGTCGCATCCTCTAGACTAGCATAACCTGAGACTGTTATAACATCGCGAATCATGACGTCTTTGACTTTGGTCTTATTGAGAAGATAATTCATCTCATAGATGGAGAGACTGGTTGCTTTAGACGGACTCGCCTCTGCAATGGTTCCTTCTGTTACAAGACCAACCAATTGATCATTTTCGATAACAGGTAAACGGTGCAAGCCTTGCTCGCGCATCAAATCTGCTGTATGTGCTACAGTCGTATCTGGACTGATATAAACTACCTTGCGGGTCATAAAATCTTTAACTGCCATGAGACTTCTCCTTCTTTATTGCTACTATAATTATACACTTTCTTACAAAAACTATCAAACGCTTTCATCTCTTTTTCAAGATTTTGTAACATTCAATCAAAAAAAGAGAGAAACAGCCTTCTCTCTTAAACTTAAATCGTAACAGAGTCCCGATCCTTGATCATATAGCGTTTTAAAGGGGTTAAGCTAGCTAGCCAATACAATAAACCACCAAAGATTGCAGTAAAGCCACTACCAGTTGTGAGCAAAAACATAGGACTCTGGATATGCTTTGTTATAGGGTTGTAAACAAATAGTACTGCAACTAACAAGGAAATGATTACACAAGATAATCCCACCAAGTTAAAACCATTTGTAAACTCATAGGCGTCATGTCCTTCAAGGAAATAGGCTGAACGCAAATCAAGTTTTCGTTTTCTTAAGATAAAGTAGTCTACAACAATCATTCCGATAATGGGGCCTTGAATATAGGCAGCCAGCGAGATGAAGGAACCGAAGTATTCATCCACTCCTCCCCAGATGGTGAGTAGGCTCACGTAAACCATGGCAATCCAAACCATTAGTTTATAGCTTACTTTAGGCATCCCGCTTTTTACAATCATACAGTTCACGTACGATCCTGTACCTTGGGTTCCAATATTAGCAAAAGCTACCAGTAGTAAACTTAAAAGCGCAAAGGCAGGAGTGCTCAACGTTGAAAGCATTGTCGTTGGGTCACTTTCATAGACACCTGTTTTGACAAACATGGCCAAAGCCATCACTCCACCTGTCGCAGCGAAGAATGGCGCAACAACACCGTATGACAAGGCTGTAGCCCAATAACCACTGCGTTCTGATTTTGCCAAACGTGGCAAGACAAAGGCTTGTGTAGACCAAGAAAAGGCTACGGCCACATTTCCTTCCCCTGACATCATAAAACGTTCAATCGGTGTCAAATTTTCTTGAATGGCAGGTTGGACATTCATAATATCCCTAATCGGAACGGCTACAAAACAGATTCCAACGATGATCAGCCCAACAAATAACAAGGCTACCACTAGAAAGCGATTGGTGCCTTTAATCACTTCTGGACCCCCAAGAGCAATCAGCGTTCCAAGGAGAACACAGAGGGTGCCTAGAATCGGCGCCCATACTCCCTTGTCTAAACCAAGTCCAAAGTTATTTGCCAAATGAATCATGGAGCTGGCAAAAAGATTGGCGGTAACGGCATACCAACCAAAATTTGCCAGACTAATCACGGTTGATAGAACGGCCACCCCTTTTCTACCTAGAACGGCTCTCAACCAAATCCATAAATCAATTCCATATTTAACTGCAAACAGAATTGGGAGACATTCAATAAAGACCCAGATAATATTAAAACTAAAAATATTGATCAACATTTGATTAAAGGTCAAGTATTGAGCTACATAAGCTCCTTGGGTATAACACCAAGTTGCGATGGCAAAACCACTTGTCGATAAGAAGAGATCCCAGAAAGAATACTGACGATCCTTGTTGGTCATGGGAACGATTCCCGTTATCGTCTCCTGTTGAATGAAGTCATTCATTTTGGACATTTTATTGAATACCTCCTGTCATGGCTAGGATAATCAGAATATGATTGACTAGAATCATGCCAATACTAATGTAAAATTAACTTTCAAGAAAGAGGAAGCGAATAGATATAGATTAAGGTTTTCATTTATCCTTAAATCGTAACAGAGTCCCGATCCTTGATCATATAGCGTTTTAAAGGAGTTAAGCTAGCTAACCAGTACAGTAAACCTCCAAAAATCGCAGTAAAGCCACTACCCGTTGTGATTAAAAAGATTGGGCTTTGAATCTGTGCTGTTACAGGGTTATAAACAAATAGTACTGCAACCAATAAGGAGATAAATACACAAGACAAGCCAACCAAGTTAAATCCTTTGGTAAACTCATAAGCTTTATGTCCTTCAAGGAAATAGGCTGAACGCAAATCGAGTTTTCGTTTTCTTAAGATAAAGTAGTCAACAACAATCATTCCGATAATGGGACCCTGAATATAAGCGGCTAGTGAGATGAAGGAACCGAAATACTCTTCTACTCCTCCCCAGATGGTGAGTAGGCTCACGTATACCATGGCAATCCAAACCATTAGTTTATAGCTTACTTTGGGCATCCCACTTTTTACAATCATACAGTTCACGTACGATCCTGTACCCTGAGTTCCAATATTGGCGAAGGCTACTAGTAGTAGACTTAAGAGGGCAAAGGCTGGGGTGCTTAGAGTTGACAGCATGGTTGTTGGATCACTTTCATAAACACCTGTTTTGACAAACATGGCTAGAGCCATGACTCCACCTGTCGCAACGAAGAATGGAGCGACAACCCCGTATGATAAGGCTGTAGCCCAATAACCACTGCGTTCTGATTTTGCCAAACGCGGTAAAACCAATGCTTGTGTAGACCAAGAGAAGGCAAAAGCAACATTTCCTTCCCCAGAGAGCATAAAACGTTCTAATGGCGTCAAATCTCCTTGGGTGGCTGGTTGAATATTCATAATATCAGTTATGGGAACGGCGACAAAGCAGATTCCAACGATAATCAGACCGACAATCAACAAGGCAATAACTAAGAAGCGATTGGTCCATTTAATCACTTCTGGACCTCCTAGAGCAATCAGCGTTCCAAGGAGAACACAGAGAGTACCTAAAATCGGTGCCCATACTCCCTTGTCTAAACCAAGTCCAAAATTATTTCCCAAGTGGATCATAGAATTGGCAAAAAGATTAGCCGCAACGGCGTACCAGCCAAAGTTAGCCAAGCTAATAATGGTTGATAGCAAGGCTACCCCTTTTTTTCCTAAGACAGCCCTCAACCAAATCCATAAATCAATTCCATATTTAACCGCAAACAAGATTGGGAGACATTCAATAAAGACCCAGATAATGTTGAAACTAAAAATATTAATCAACATTTGATTAAATGTCAAATATTGAGCCACATAGGCTCCTTGGGTATAACACCAAGTTGCAATGGCAAAACCACTTGTCGACAGAAAGAGATCCCAGAAAGAATACTGACGATCCTTGTTGGTCATGGGAACAATTCCCGTTATGGTCTCCTGTTGAATAAAGTCATTCATCTTAGACATTTTATTGAATACCTCCTGTCATGGCTAGTATAATCAAAATGAGATTGACTATGACTAGGGCGATGACTATAGTAAAGTCACTTTTTAAAAATGGCTGAGCAAACACATAGTTTGGTGATTCCATTTCTTCTAGCCTTCTTTTCGTTTCATGTGCTACTAATTCTTCAATTTCTGATGTCGGTTTCATCTCAATTCTCCTCTAAATACAAATCTAGTGCAATTTGCCCATACTGCTTGGTATAACGATACCAGATATAAAGAAATTCACCTACTGGTTTTCCAACGCTTTCTTGGAACAGGGCCCATAAAAACCAATAATATGAAGTCACTGATACATAGGCCAAGTAGTGGCGTTTGGTTTTCTTGTCTGGAACTTCTTGTAAATAGATTTCAAGCACCTTTTCAGCTTCTTCTACTGTATAATTTGAACAGCCAATAAAGGTTCCTAAATCTCCTGCTGGATCTCCCATACCAGAATATTCCCAATCAATCAAGCTCATTTCTCCAGCTTCATTCAACAAAAAATTCGGGCTATAAGAGTCTCCATGGCAGAGAACCTTTTTCGCTTGATCTTCTTGTAAAAACTTCTCGAGAACTGAGACATTCTTATCCAACTCTTCAAGTCCATCAAATTCAAAACGATTGCTGGCTTTTAATTTTTGTCTAAAATCATCAATTCCCTCAAATTGATCAAAGGAATGATCTGTTTTTTCTCCAGATCGGTGCAAGCGTCTCAAGAGCTCCATTGCTTTTGCTACATCATCCCAATTATCATAATCTAGTTGCTTGGCATTGGGAATAAATTCTGAAATCTTCCATCCTTCATCCTTGTTCATGGCGACAAAAGTACGGTCAATCTTTAATTTTGCAGCAATTTCCATGGAAGCCGCTTCACTAGCACGATCAATATAATTCTCCGTTCCTCTACCTGGATGACGGTAAACATATTTCTTTCCTAGGCAGTCAAATGAAAACGAAGTGTTGGTTAGACCATCTTTTAGAGGTTTGATATTGACAATATCTGAAGCTACACATCCTAATGTCTTACAAATATTATCAATGATTTCCGAATTCGTATTCACCAAATAGTGTTCATCAAACTGACGCAACTCATCTAGTGAATCAAACTCCTTAACAATATCTGCTGAATAATGCCGAGCTTCCAAAGGAAGCTCCTTGACGTGACGACTATAGTAATCTTCCCAGAGCTGTTCGCGATATGGTTCGTGCTTAAATTCAGTTTCTAAAATGTCTACGAATTTTTCACTAAATGCACGATCAAAATAAACGTGCCCCACCATAGCCCAAGTATTCGTTCCACCAATTTGAATATCAATGATTGTGTGATTGGAGTCTTCCTTAGAGCAGTATTCGTCTGTGTCTCCTTCTGCAAATATAGTCGAATAATAACCCCTGTAAATGTATCGTTCAAACGGATTTTCCACAAAATAATTATCCGACGAGCAAATGTAAGTGTTAGAAAGCTGATCTCTGACTAGCATGAGAGAAGAACAGTTGTTGTACTTGTAGTAATCATTATTTACAACGATTTTAACGCCAAATTTTTCTGCCAAATAGAACATTTTTTCTTGCAGATAGCCTACAATAACTGTAATATCCTCTATCCCAGCTTCTTGCAACTGCTTGATTTCTCTCTCAATCAAGCGCTCACCTTTAACTTGGAGCAATCCTTTTGGTAACTCATAAGACAAAGGTGCAAAGCGGCTACTCATACCTGCTGCCATGATAATGGCATTCTTCACCTGATACGGAGTTAAAGCCTCCTCACCTAGGTCAGTTAAGTGATTTTCCTCACCGATCCACTTCTTTTCTTTACATTCCTTGAGAAGGTTATTCACCGCCCCCAAAGAGGTGTCTAGCTGTTCAGCCAATTGTCTCTGCGTAAAGTTTTCATCTTTGTGAGTCAACAAAAAACGTAAAAGTTTAAATTGTTTTTCTGATAGCATATCTTCAGCCTCTTTTGTTCAATATTTTTATTTATTTAATTATATTATGAACGCATACTTTTGTCAAGCCAGATTCTATATTAAGAAAACGGGTGCTCAAATCAAGTCCATCAAAATAGTGACCAAACGAAGAAAGAGCCCCAATTTGGAGCTCTTCAAATTCATCTACAAAACAATCCACTGGATTTGATGATTGCTTACATAATCCTTATCTGCCGACTAAAAAGATCCCCCGGACTATAGGGTATTGCTTGCGCAATCTCCATCCGCCGACTAAAACAATCCACTGGATTGTTTTAGCCACCTAGGTATGCTTTTCTGACTTCATCTGATGCTGCGAGTTCTTTTCCTGTTCCTGATAGGACAATCTTGCCTGTTTCAAGTACATAACCTCGGTCAGAGATAGCAAGGGCCTTGTTAGCGTTCTGCTCAATTAGGAGAACAGTTGTTCCTTGCTTCTGAATAGCTTGAATGATATCAAAAATTTCTTGGATAAAGATAGGGGCAAGTCCCATAGACGGCTCATCCAAGAGGAGGAGCTTAGGCGTGGACATGAGAGCACGTCCCATAGCAAGCATCTGTTGCTCACCACCTGAAAGGGTAGCTGCATCTTGGTTTTTGCGTTCTTCTAAACGTGGAAAACGAGAGAAGACTTTCTTCAAGTTGGCTTGATTCTCTTCTCGGTTTTTCTTTAAAAAGGCTCCCATTTCTAAGTTTTCCATAACAGTCAAACCTGGAAAAACATGGCGTCCTTCAGGAACTTGTGAAAGCCCACCTGCCACGATTTTTTGCGCTGGCATCTTTTGAATTTCTTTTCCTAAAAACTGAATTTTACCAGCACTTGGACGAACCAAACCTGAAAGGGTACGGAGAATAGTTGTTTTACCAGCACCATTGGCACCAATCAAGGAAACAACTTCACCTTCATTGACCTCGAAACTTACATCACGAACTGCTTGGATCATGCCGTAATGAACAGAAAGGTTTTCAACTTTTAACATAGACATTAGGCCTCACCTCCTAGATAAGCTTCGATAACACGTTTGTTGTTCTTGATCTCATCTGGAGTACCATGAGCAATCAAACGGCCATATTCAAGAACATAGATACGCTCAGTGACTTCCATAACCAAATTCATGTCGTGTTCGATGAGCATGATGGTAATTTTAAATTCATCTTTGATACGACGGATCAATTCTGTCAATTCAGCTGTTTCTTGTGGATTCATCCCAGCCGCAGGCTCATCCAAAAAGAGGATCTTAGGTTCTGTTGCCAGAGCACGAACAATTTCCAATCGACGTTGTTGACCATAGGCAAGATTTTTCGAAAGTGTATCTGCATCGCCATCCAAATCAAAGATTTTAAGCAAATCCAA
>CALHBZ010000250.1 GCA_937930605.1 Streptococcus oralis | reverse complement strand
GTATGTCAATCAAGCAGTCTTAGAGTGTATGAAACCTTATCCCATTAAGTCCATAACTGCAGATAATGGAAACGAATTTTCATCATTGAGCAAGATAGAGGGATTAGATGTTTATTTTGCACATGCCTATTCATCTTATGAACGAGGTACAAATGAGAATTTCAATGGATTATTAAGAGAGTTCATTCCAAAGGGAACCTCACTAAAAGAACTAAATCCGACACTTTTAGAGGACTATACAAAGGCTATCAATGAAAGACCTAGACGAATCCATAGCTATCAGTCCGCAAAAAAGCTGTTTGAACTAACTCAAACAGCTTGAAAGATATTCGCTTAATCAGAGGAACAACTTTGTTGCACTTGACTTGACAATTGGGGAAAGAAAAAATTTACGCTTGTGACGATTAAGTTCAGTGCAAAGATGCTACCTTTTTAGTTTTTTTATCCATTTCGGCGTTTACGGGCTAGTAGGGCTCTGTAAAAGAAGATTTGATTGTTTTGGATATAGGGAAGGATTGTGAAACTAGCAATCCCAAAGGTAATCCAATTGAGGAAGTACCAAGGGAGTAGCTGGAAGTCGAGGAGAAAGCGCTGAAACTTATATCCTTTCATCAAGAAACGGCTGGTTTTTAGGATTTGCCTTGGTTTAGCTTGTCCTAAATCCAGAGTGTCGCAGAGGAGAAATTCTACCTGCGAGTAGGCGTAATGTTGCGGGATGTATAGGATATTGCCCACAATCATCAAGATGAGGCTCGCTAAAAAGTAGAGTCCAAAGGTCATAAGGAACTGTTCGGTTTCAAGTGATGAGAGGTCAAGATTGGGAAATTCAGGATGTAGGGTAACAAAGTTCCGTGCTAGGAGGTTACTATAAAAGAGAAAGTAGACACCAATCAAACTAGGAATACTCCATAAAAAGAGATAGAGACGCTTGAGAAGCAAGGTTAGAAAAGTTTGAGAAAAATATTTTTCATCAAAGAGAGTCAGACATGATTTTAGAGAGAGTTCCGTTTCGGGATTTTTGATAAGTTTAAGTGTTGTAAAGGCAGATCCTGATAGAAGGATTGTAACAATAAAAGATACTAGTAGTGGGAAGAGATAGGCTTGAAGCACTTGCCCCAGCATACTGATAAATGATTTGTTTAGAATATCGTTACTTAGACGAGCCAAGGGATTCAGAAAGCTTGAGAAAATTAGTAACATACTAGGTAGAGCGAATATGAGAATGAGTCTTGGGTTGTCTGTCTGAAATTGTTTAGCATCTAGACGAATAGTTTTTAAATCAATTTTTGGGTATTTCATTCTCTCATTATACCATAGTTCGTGACAGTTCCAACTTTTTTTGATAAAATCATACAGTATGCTTTCGGGCACAAAGTATGAACTGGGACTGTTTTTCCCAGCTTCGGAGGTAAAAAATGTCAGATTCACCAATCAAATACCGTTTGATTAAGAAAGAAAAACATACAGGAGCTCGTCTGGGAGAAATCATAACTCCCCACGGTACCTTCCCGACACCTATGTTTATGCCAGTTGGGACCCAAGCTACTGTCAAGACTCAGTCACCAGAGGAGTTGAAGGAGATGGGTTCGGGGATTATCCTGTCAAACACCTATCATCTGTGGCTCCGTCCAGGAGACGAACTCATCGCACGCGCAGGTGGTCTCCACAAGTTCATGAACTGGGATCAGCCCATCTTGACGGATAGTGGTGGTTTTCAGGTTTATTCCTTGGCAGATAGCAGAAATATCACAGAAGAAGGAGTAACCTTTAAAAACCATCTCAATGGTTCTAAGATGTTTTTATCGCCAGAAAAAGCCATTTCTATTCAGAACAATCTAGGCTCAGACATCATGATGTCTTTTGACGAATGTCCTCAGTTTTACCAGCCTTACGACTACGTTAAGAAATCAATTGAACGTACTAGCCGTTGGGCTGAGCGTGGTTTGAAGGCTCACCGTCGTCCACATGACCAAGGCTTGTTTGGGATTGTGCAGGGAGCAGGATTTGAAGACCTTCGTCGTCAGTCGGCTCAAGACCTTGTCAGCATGGATTTCCCAGGCTACTCTATCGGTGGACTAGCCGTTGGAGAAACCCACGAAGAAATGAATGCCGTCTTGGATTTCACAACCCAACTCCTTCCTGAAAATAAACCTCGCTATCTGATGGGTGTGGGAGCGCCCGATAGCTTGATTGATGGGGTCATTCGTGGGGTGGATATGTTTGACTGTGTCTTGCCGACTCGTATCGCTCGTAATGGCACCTGTATGACCAGCCAAGGGCGTTTGGTTGTCAAGAATGCCCAGTTTGCTGAGGACTTTACGCCACTGGATCCTGAGTGCGATTGCTACACATGCAAGAACTACACACGCGCCTATCTTCGTCACCTACTCAAGGCTGATGAAACCTTCGGTATCCGTTTGACCAGCTATCACAATCTTTACTTCTTGCTCAACCTGATGAAGCAGGTTCGTCAAGCCATCATGGATGACAATCTCTTGGAATTCCGTGAGTATTTTGTAGAAAAATATGGCTACAACAAGTCAGGACGCAATTTCTAAAGTGTAAAAATAGAATGCTAAAATCCTACGTTTTCTCGTAGGATTTTTCTTCTTTTTTTGATAGAATAAAGTGTATAACGAAAGGGAGAATAGATTCGTATGCGTATTAAATGGTTTTCTTTGATTAGGATTACAGGTTTACTTTTGGTGCTTTTGTACCACTTCTTTCAGACCATCTTTCCTGGAGGATTTTTCGGGGTAGATGTCTTTTTCACATTTTCAGGATTCTTGATCACCTCCCTCCTATTGGAAGAGTTTGGAAAGAAAAGCCAGATTGATTTGCTGGGCTTTTTTAAGAGACGGTTTTATCGTATTGTACCACCTGTGGTGCTGATGGTTTTGGTGACCATGCCTTTTACTTTCTTGGTTCGTCAAGACTATGTTGCTGGCATTGGTGGTCAGATTGCTGGAGTTCTTGGTTTCATGACCAACTTCTATGAAATGTTAACGGGGGGCAGTTATGAATCCCAGTTCATTCCACATCTCTTTGTTCACAACTGGAGTTTGGCTGTTGAGGTTCACTACTACATCCTTTGGGGCTTGGCTGTTTGGTTCTTGTCTAAACGCTCAAAATCTAGTAGTCAGTTGAGAGGAACCGTCTTTCTCCTTTCTACTGGAGCTTTCATCATTAGTTTTTTCTCTATGTTCATTGGTAGTCTCATGGCTAGTTCCTATTCGTCTGTCTACTTTTCAAGTTTAACCCATGTCCATCCCTTCTTTTTAGGAAGCATTTTAGCAACGGTTGTGGGAGTTCGTCAGACGACCGATTTGGTCAAGCAATTTGATCGAATGTGGGACCTTCGTCAGAATCTACTGGTGTTCGGTGCGGGTCTCTTGGTATTGTTGCTTCTGACTTTCTTTGTCAAGTTTACCTATCTGTTCGCTTACTTATTTGGTTTCTTACTGGCAAGTTTAGCGGCCGTGACCATGATTTTTGCCGCTCGTGTCTTGCATGAGAAAACGCCTGAGATACAAGAACCTCGGATAATTACATTTTTAGCGGATACCAGCTACGCGGTTTATCTCTTCCACTGGCCTTTTTATATTATCTTTTCTCAGTTGATGAGTAATCTACCCGCTGTTATCCTGACAGTTATCTTTTCCTATTTCTTTGCTATCTTGTCCTTCTATATTATCGAGCCATTGATTGCTGGTAAGACTAATCCTTTAATACGGAAGCTTAGTCGATTACCTCATATTAAACCAATTAGTGCTAGTGGCGTTGGTATTCTTACCTTGCTTACCTTGGTTATCATAGCTGTGGCTCCCCAAGTTGGAGCTTTTGAGACAGACTTGATGGTCAATGGTTTTAAACAAGCCCAGACCAATATAGGACAAACAAAGACTCTTGCTGAGCAAGCAGAGGCTAGCCGACTTGGAATTTCTGAGGGAACGAGTCTGATCGGAGATTCGGTAGCCTTGCGTGCTAATACAGCCTTACAAGAGGTACTTCCTGAAGCGAATATCAATGCCCAAGTTAGTCGGACAACCAAGCAAGCCAATGACATCATGCTCAATAACAGCCAGAACAAGGTACTTCTAAAAACAGTTGTTATTGCAACGGGTGTAAACGGACCGGAAAATTATAAAGATGACTTAGATACGATAGTTAAAAACCTCCCCAAAGGCCACCATCTGATTCTTGTAACTCCTTATGAAGGTGACAAGAGCAAGGAAACATACAAATCAGTTGAACAGTATGCGGCTTATGCGCGGGAATTAGCAGAAAAGACTCCTTATGTGAGCATTGCTGACTGGAATAAGGTCGCTAAGGAGCACCCTGAAATCTGGGCTGGAACAGACCAAGTTCACTTTGGGAATGACAGTAGCAAGCTCGAAGAAGGTGCTAAGCTATACGCAGAAACGATAGCAGCTGCTGTTAAGGCCGCTCAAGAACTACCTGTGAAATCAAAATAAGATCAAAGAGTTGGAGAAATCCAGCTCTTTTAAAATATCTCCAGAAAATAGGTCTATACCATTTACAAATGAAAAAGAAAGGTTTATAATGTAATTGACATAATAAATTCTAGAATCAATCTATCAAGGAGGTTATCATTATGCCTAATTATATTAAAGCGGATCAGTTTTTCTACCCACACGGAGTTCGTCGTGGCGGTTACTTAGAACTTGTGGATGGCAAGTTTGGAAAACATGTAGAACAGATTCCTGAAGGAGCTGAGGTGATTGACTATACAGGTTATAGCATTGCCCCAGGACTTGTGGATACCCACATTCATGGATTTGGCGGTGTGGATGTCATGGACAATAACATCGAAGGTACCCTTCATACCATGAGTGAAGGATTGCTTAGCATGGGTGTCACCAGCTTCTTGCCAACCACTTTGACATCATCTTATGAGCAATTGCTCGCGGTAACAGAAAATATCGGTGCCCGTTATCAGGAAGCAAGTGGAGCTAAGATTCGTGGAATCTATTTTGAAGGTCCATATTTCACAGAGAAATACAAGGGAGCTCAAAATCCTGCCTACATGAAGGATCCTCGTATGGATGAGTTTCGTGCTTGGCAAAAAGCAGCCAATGGTTTGCTTAATAAAATTGCCCTTGCGCCAGAACGCGAAGGTGTAGAAGACTTTGTTCGTACGATTACGGGCGAAGGAGTGACCGTTGCTCTTGGACACTCAAATGCGACTTTTGATGAAGCTAAAAAAGCAGTTGATGCTGGAGCGAGCGTTTGGGTACATGCCTACAATGGGATGCGTGGGTTGACTCACCGTGAGCTCGGTATGGTGGGAGCAATGTATGAATTGCCACATACTTACGCTGAATTGATTTGTGATGGTCACCACGTAGATCCAAAGGCCTGTGACATTTTGCTCAAGCAAAAAGGAACTGAAAATATTGCCCTTATCACAGACTGTATGACAGCTGGTGGCTTGGAAGACGGCGACTATATGTTGGGAGAATTCCCAGTAGTGGTTGCCAATGGAACTGCACGCCTCAAATCTACAGGTAACCTGGCAGGTTCTATTCTCAAACTCAAAGACGGTTTGAAAAATGTTGTTGACTGGAACATTGCCTCTCCACATGAAGCGGTCATGATGGCCAGCCTCAACCCAGCAAAATCTGTTCACATTGATGATGTTTGTGGACAAATCCGTGAAGGCTACGATGCTGACTTTATCGTGCTAGATAAAGATTTGGAATTGGTCGCAACCTACCTAGATGGTGTGAAACGTTATCAAGCCTAAGATGATAAAATGGGGGTCAGTAGAGGACTCCTATTTTTTTGATAGGCTGAAAAAGGTATTTAAAGAAGTCTTCCTAAAGTGAAAGGCAAGCAAAATCCTTTTCTTGAAATGAAAAATTAGTTATAATATACGATACAAAGGAAGTAGTAAGAATGTATCGTGTTATAGAAATGTATGGAGACTATGAACCGTGGTGGTTCATAGAAGGCTGGGAAGAAGATGTCATCATGAGTCAATCTTTTGACAAGTATTATGATGCTCTAAAATATTATAAGTTATGCTGGTTTGAGCTGGAAAAGAAGAATCCTCTTTACAAGAGTAGGAGTGATTTGATGACGATCTTTTGGGATCCTGCTGACCAGCGCTGGTGCGATGAGTGTGATGAGTATTTGCAGCAGTACCATTCTTTGGCACTTTTACAGGATGGGCAAGTCATCCCCGATGAAAAGCTGCGTCCAGGCTATGAAAAACAAACAGGTCAAGAGAAGCACCGATCTTGCCGCATGAAATGGAGATAAAAAAGTAACTTTTTAAGTTGCTTTTTTTATTTTTTTGCGAATAGTTAGATAAGGAGGACGGTATGGTACAAGAAATTGCACAGAAAATTATTACTACTGCCAAGGAAAACGGGGCTCAGGATATCTATTTCATTCCCAAGGAAAAGTCCTACGAGCTTCACATGCGAGTTGGAGACGAGAGGCGTCTAGTTGACTCCTATGACTTTGAGGTTTTAGCTGCAGTGATTAGTCATTTCAAGTTTGTTGCGGGTATGAATGTAGGAGAAAAACGTCGCAGTCAGCTGGGCTCTTGCGATTACCAGTATGAGGAAAAGTTATCCTCTCTGCGTTTATCCACTGTAGGAGATTATCGGGGACATGAGAGCTTGGTCATTCGTTTGTTACACGATGAGGAACAGGACCTGCATTTCTGGTTTCAAGATATGAATGAACTGGGTAAGCAATACAGGCAACGGGGTCTCTATCTATTTGCAGGTCCAGTCGGCAGTGGTAAGACGACCTTGATGCACGAATTGGCCAAGTCTCTTTTTAAGGGACAGCAGGTTATGTCTATCGAAGATCCTGTCGAAATTAAGCAAGAAGACATGCTCCAGTTGCAGTTGAATGAGGCCATTGGATTGACCTATGAAAATCTGATCAAACTGTCTCTACGACATCGTCCAGACCTCTTGATTATCGGTGAAATTCGGGACAGTGAGACGGCGCGTGCAGTGGTTAGAGCCAGTTTGACAGGTGCGACAGTCTTTTCAACCATTCATGCTAAGAGTGTCCGAGGAGTTTATGAACGCCTTCTGGAGTTAGGTGTGACTGAGGAGGAACTAGCAGTTGTCCTACAAGGTGTCTGCTACCAGAGATTAATCGGGGGAGGAGGAATCGTTGACTTTGCAAACCAAAACTATCAAGACCACCAGCCAACTAGCTGGAATGAGCAGATTGACCAGCTTCTTAAAGATGGACATATCTCAACTCTTCAGGCTGAAACGGAAAAAATTAGCTACAGCTAAGCAGAAGAAAATCATCACCTTGTTTAACAATCTCTTTTCCAGTGGTTTTCATTTGGTGGAAATTATTTCTTTTCTAGGTAGAAGTGCCTTGCTGGAAAAGGACTATGTGACACAGATGCACCAAGGACTGTCCAAGGGAAAATCTTTCTCAGAAATGATGGAGAGTTTAGGGTTTTCAACTGCCATCGTCACCCAACTGTCACTGGCTGAGGTGCATGGCAATCTCCATCTGAGTTTGGGTAAGATAGAAGAATATCTGGACAATCTAGCCAAGGTCAAGAAAAAGTTAATTGAAGTAGCGACCTATCCTTTGATTTTACTGGGTTTTCTTCTCTTAATTATGCTGGGATTACGTAATTACTTGCTACCCCAACTAGATAGTAGCAACATTGCTACTCAAATCATTGGCAATCTGCCACAAATTTTTCTAGGCATGGTAGGACTTGTTTCCGTACTTGCCCTGTTAGTCCTCACTTTCTATAAAAGAAGTTCCAAGATGCGGGTCTTCTCGACGTTGGCACGGATTCCCTTTCTTGGAATCTTTGTCCAGACTTATCTAACGGCCTATTATGCGCGTGAATGGGGCAATATGATTTCGCAGGGAATGGAGCTGACGCAGATTTTTCAAATGATGCAGGAACAAGGTTCTCAGCTCTTTAAAGAAATCGGTCAAGACTTAGCTCAGGCCCTGCAAAATGGCCGTGAATTTTCTCAAACCATAGCGACCTATCCTTTCTTTAAAAAGGAGTTGAGTCTCATTATCGAGTATGGGGAAGTCAAGTCCAAGCTGGGGAGTGAGTTGGAAATCTATGCAGAAAAGACTTGGGAAGCCTTTTTTACCCGAGTTAACCGCACCATGAATTTGGTGCAGCCACTGGTCTTTATCTTTGTGGCTCTGATTATCGTTTTACTTTATGCGGCAATGCTCATGCCCATGTATCAAAATATGGAGGTAAATTTTTAAAATGAAAAAACTTATGACAAATTTGAAAAAAGCCAAGGTTCAAGCTTTCACTCTGGTAGAGATGTTGGTGGTCCTTTTAATTATCAGCGTACTTCTCTTGCTCTTTGTGCCCAATTTGACCAAGCAAAAGGATGCAGTGAATGACAAAGGGAAAGCTGCTGTTGTTAAGGTGGTGGAAAGTCAGGCAGAACTCTATCGTCTGGATAAGAATGAAGATGCTAGTCTTAGCAAATTACAAGCGGACGGTCGTATCACAGCAGAGCAAGCCAAAGCTTATAAAGACTACCATGCAAAACAAAAAACAAGTCAAACTGTTGCAGATTAAGGCCTTTACCATGTTTGAAAGTCTCTTGGTTTTGGGACTTGTGAGTATCCTTGCCTTGGGCTTGTCCGGTTCTGTTCAATCCAGTTTTGCAGCGGTAGAAGAGCAGATTTTCTTTATGGAGTTTGAAGAACTCTATCGGGAAACGCAAAAACGCAGTCTAGCCAGCCAGCAAAAGACCAGCTTGAACTTAGACGGGGAGACAATCAGCAATGGCAGTCAAAAATTGACAGTTCCCAAAGGAATTCAAGCACCATCAGGACAGACGATTCACTTTGACCGAGCTGGGGGCAATTCGTCCCTGGCTAAGGTTGAATTTCAAACCAGCAAGGGAGCGATTCGCTATCAATTATATCTAGGAAATGGAAAAATTAAACGCATTAAGGAAACAAAAAATTAAGGCAGTGATTTTACTAGAAGCAGTAGTAGCTCTGGCCGTATTTGCCAGTATTGCAACTCTCCTCTTGGGGCAAATCCAACAAAATCGACGGTTAGAGACAGAAATTTTGCAAAAAGAGGAAGTCTTACGTGTGGCTAAGATGGCCTTACAGACGGGGCAAAATCAAGTAAAGGTCAATGGCGTGAATATTCAGGTGTTTGCTAGTGAAAAAGGATTGGAGGTCTACCATGGTTCAGAGAAATTGCTCGATTTTAAAGAACAGTAAGGTAAGAGCTTTCACTCTTTTAGAATCTCTGCTTGCCCTCATCGTCATTAGCGGTGGCTTGCTCCTCTTTCAAGCTATGAGTCAGCTCCTCATTTCAGAAGTTCGCTACCAGCAACAAAGTGAGCAAAAGGAGTGGCTCTTGTTTGTGGACCAGCTAGAGATTGAGTTAGAGCGTTCGCAGTTTGAAAAAGTGGAAGGCAATCGCCTCTATGTGAAGCAAGATGGCAAGGACATCGCTATGGGGAAGTCCAAATCAGATGATTTTCGGAAAACTGATGCCAGTGGCCGAGGTTATCAACCTATGGTTTATGGTCTCAAATCAGCACAAATCACAGAGGAAAATCAACTGGTTCGTTTTCGTTTCCAATTTCAAAAAGGCTTAGAAAGGGAATTCATCTATCGTGTGGAAAAAGCAAAAAATTAAGGCAGGAGTACTCCTATATGCAGTCACCATGGCAGCCATTTTTAGCCTTTTGTTGCAGTTTTATTTGAATCGGCAAGTCGCCCATCACAAAGACTTTACCCTAAACAAAGAAAAGTTGGTCGCTTTTGCCATGGCCAAACGAAGCAAAGATAAGGCTGAGCAGGAAAGTGGGGAACGAGTCTTTAACTTAGGAAAAGTCACTTATCAAAATACCAAAACAGGTTTTGCAACAAGTGTTCGTATGAATAAGAACAACTATGAATTTCTCTTTCCTTCGATGAAACCCAAGGAAAAGAAAACGGATAAAAAGCAACAGCTAGTGACTGATTCAAATCCAGAACAAAATCAACAAAAAACAGAAGATAAGGCAGATAAGAAAGCCAATTCCTAGGCAATTCAACTTCTTTGTGTTACACTAAAAGCATGAAACACGATTTTAATCACAAAGCAGAAACCTT